>DAIEML010000040.1 GCA_027349615.1 Ignavibacteriales bacterium
CCATTTAGAAATAATTTCATTAATAACATAAAAAATAAAATCATTAATATCTATTAAATAAAAAAGCAGACCTTTTACTTAAGATCTGCTTGAATTATTTTATAACTAATAACTTTTGTTCTATCTTTCTTAAATTGTCATTTGAACTATTTTAATAACAGCATCTTTTTTACTTGCACAAATTTATCGCTGATAATTTTATAAAAATATGTTCCGCTGCTTAATTTACTTGCGTTAAAATCAATTGAGTATGTTCCCGGTTCCTGAAATCCATCAACTAATTTTGCAACTTCTCTTCCGGTTATATCATAAACTTTAATGTTTACTAAAGATTTAATCGGCAGCGAATATTTAATCTTTGTGGTTGGATTAAATGGATTAGGATAATTTTGAAATAACGCAAATTCTGTGGGAGCTAAATTAACTTCAATTTCTTTAGAGTATTTATAATCGCCATTAATATCAATTTGTTTCAAACGATATAAGATTTTTCCGGATTGAGGATTACTATCTGTATATTGATATGACTTAGGTGAATTAGAATTTCTGCTTCCTTCAACAAAACCAATTTTTTCCCAATTTAAATTATTACTTTGTTTCGCTCTTTGAATTTCAAATCCATAATTATTTGTTTCAGTAGCAGTTTGCCAATTTAATTCAACTTTATTAACTGATTGACTTGCCGTAAATGTGGTTAATTCTACTGGAAGAGGTGAAGTATTAAGATTAGTAAATGTTCCGTTTGTCCAAAGAGTTGAATTATTACCATCAAAAATTGCCCAGTTACTATTTGAAGTCTGCCAAGTTAAATTTGATGACCCTGAATGATTTATAATACTAAAAGAAATTGTTGCTACATCAGTCCATCCAGGGGCTTGTGTTACAACGATTCCACTATTTGAATTCAGCAATTCTATATTTAACCAAATTTGATTGGCTGCTGGGCGTGTTAATGTTGCCGGTGAATAATTTCCTCCGCTGAAATTTGCAAAAGTATAATCAGTTCCGCTTATCGGTGCGGAGGGAAAAGACAATGCAGTGCTGTCAAAATTAATTATAATTGTTGATGTCCCTAATCCATTTGTACCAGTATTTGTATTTAATTGAACCGTTATTGAATAAGTAGTACTAGTATGAGTTGTAACTACAAATTGTCCATTTACAGTTGTTTGAGCTGTTAAGTTTACAACGGTTATTATAAGTATGACTAAAATTATTTTTAATACATTATACATAATTACTCCAAATTCTTTTATCTAAATTTTATTCTTATTCTTTTATTGTTATGGCACTTGAGTTACAATGCCGTTATTCAACCTCCAGCAGAGATTTATATCTGTGCTGTTTACTCCACCGCTGAGGTCATAATCTCCAGGCAAATAGCCAACAGATCCGTTTTCTACTCTCCAAATATTATTTCGATCTGTGCTGCTAATGCCTCCATTTGCATCACCATCACCTGAGTACATTCCATAAATTCCAGAAGCAAGACTCATCATTGGATTTGTGCCGTAAGCTTTTGATTGAGATGTTGTGAAATCATAATTTGAAGATGATGTCATTAGCGAGACAGGAGAAGCACTCATTATTGATAAATGATTTCGATGTTTAATAACGAGATAGTAACTGCCGTTGTTTACAAAATCAAATCTTAAAAAAGAAGCCCCATCCAAATCGACAATTGTTCCATCATTTTTTATAAATGCAGATCTTTGTGATATAATTGAGCTGCTTGAAGTATTTGATCTTAATTGAACAAGAACCCAATCCACCACATTTGAAGGAATTGAAGAAACTGATTCAGTGCCTGCGTAATTCCATGGTGAAGATGAATATGGTTG
The DNA here is from genome assembly GCA_027349615.1 of Ignavibacteriales bacterium. The sequence continues at coordinate 1,842 of DAIEML010000040.1, forward strand.
AACTAGTGGGATTAAATTTTGTGAGTTAAGAAATGTAGTCATACTTCCATTTTTAAACGGTCCTCCTAAAAATGCTTTTATATTTGCTTGAACATATGAATGTTCAAATGCGCCGATATCAGGTTTGTAAACTGGGACTAAATATCCGTTATAATCAGAAAGCAGACCAACGTTTGTCCCTGCATTTACAGCCGCTGATCCGGAAAGTAATGAATAATTTTTTGTAGATAAGTTATTTAATAATGGATTTGCCCAAGCGCCATGAGCATCAAAACCGGATGTTTGCCAGGAACTAAATGAATCATAATTTGTTCCTTTGATAGAAGCGAAATTAATTTGGTTGCCGCTGTTCCTAAAAAATAAATTGTTATCAAAAGATAATGAGCCGCTCCCAGGCTGTTGGTAAACAAAATATCCACTATTCTGATTTGAATTAGCAAAAATGAATAAATTATTCTTGAAAGTTAAATTATTGATGTTTGCATTGTTGTAAACAAATATCGCAATGTGTTGCGTGAGAGAATCATTCATTACAAAAGTGTTATTAAATACTTTTGCATCTTTCGGAGCAAATTGGGCGTTTGAAGATTCATAAGTAAAAATCATTCCGCCGGCATAAGAAGAATTCGGATTATCAACTATAACATTGTAATAAAATTCTAAGGAATCAGTAGCTTGGTCTTGATAATTCTGAACATTTCCTTCAAACCAATTATATCTTACAATTGGATGAATTACTTGACTTGTTGGATTAAAATAAACTTTTAAACCGCTATCGGAATTATTTAAAAATTGGCAATGTTCAATAATCTGATATCCGCCGCCGTTTAGAGATAAACCACTTGCATATGCATATGAACTACTTGATGCATTCTTAAAAACGCAGTAACTGATATTTGCATAATATGAATTTATTAATGCTGATTGGTTAACATGATTATTTCCATCGAACTCACATGAATCAATAGTAAGATAATTTGAATTAACAGCATTGAAACAATTTTGAGTTCCGTTGTAAAATATTATTGAATTAACTGTAAGATTATTTTTATTGTCACCGACAAAACAAGTAGTTAGTGAATTTTGTCCATCAATAATTGGCTTTGCGCCTGTTCCATAAGTATTAAAAGTTAAATTGCTAATCGGAGGTGTTAAAGTATATCCTGTAAAAGTTTCGCCTCGCTTAAAACTTATAATATCACCACTTGAGAAAGAATTATTATTAACTTTGTTTATAGTTTTCCAAGCTGAGCTTTGTGTTAAACCAGAATTATTATCATTCCCATTTACAGCATCCACGTAATAAATATGTCCTAAAGTAACAGTATCGGTTGTAAAACTCCATGAGGAAGAATAGTTGCTCGTTCCAGCAGAATTAGAAGCGCTAACCCTCCAGTAGTAAATAGTGCTGTTAGATAATCCGCTAATTGTTTGTGAAGTAGAAGTAATTGTAGAATTGTCATAAACAGTTGTTGAGAACCCACTGCTAGTAGAAACTTGTAATCTATAGGTAGTGGCGCCAGAAGATGCACTCCAAGACAAATTTGGATTTAAAGATATTCCCATTGCACCATTTGTTGGGCTTGATAATAGTGGAGAAGATGGGGTAGTTACTGTAGCAATTGTTGTAAAGTTCCAAACCGAAGAATAACTACTAGTACCTGCTGAATTTGTTGCACTTACTCTCCAATAATAAATTGTGCTGTTTAATAATCCGCTAATTAATTGTGAAGTTGATGTTAGAGTTGAATTATCATAAACAGTTGAAGTGAATCCGCTATTGGTAGAAGCTTGTAATCTATATGATGTGGCGCCAGTGGATGCATTCCAAGTTAGAGTTGGATTTATGGAAATACCTGTTGAATTATTCGACGGAGAAGCTAAAGTTGGCGTAGTTGGAATGCTAGGCGTTCCTAAATATTCATAAGCGCCAATATCCGGTGGATTGTTTACTGAATTACCTAAATAATCTTGAGTTAGTCCAATATTAGTTCCGGCACTAATAGCTGGCGAACTCGATTGTAATGAATAATCTCCAGCTGCATAATTTGTCATAAGTGGATTACTAAACAATCCATTTGCATCATATCCTAATGCTTTCCATGATGAGAAAGAAGAATAGCTTGTCCCAAGATTAAACCAAGCTGTATGAGCAGCTCCTCCATTCCTATAATATAGATTATTGTTAAATATATTATGAGTTCCACCACCCGCCTGTTGATAGAAAAAATAACCTTGATAACCAGAGGTTGAGTTTACATTTGTAAAATAAAAGATATTGTTCTTAATAACGTAATTATCAATACCAGAGACACCATACATGAATATTGCAATATTCTCTGATAATGAATCGTTGCAGATAAAAGTATTGTTATAAATCATACTACCACTTGGCGGCGAGCCATTATTCTCACTAAAATCAAAACCATGTGAGTACTTTACGGTTGGAGTTAAATAAAATACGTTGTAATAATACTTGCCATTCTTTGCTCCTTGATCAGTAATACCAGATGCATTGCCAGCAAAATAATTATAACGTACGACGACGTTTGTATCTGGTAAAAAGCCATTATTAACGTCGTGAATATTTATATGTAAACCAGATTTAGAAGGATTGTTTAGGAATTGATTATACTCTATAAGCACATTATTTGCGCCACCAACATACAAGCCATGTGAACCATTCCCATTCTGGAAAACGCTATGCCTAACTACAAGGTTGTCAGAATTTGTAAAAATTCCGCAAACGCAATAAGCAACTTTGTTTCCATCAAACATACAACTATCAATGCTCATGTGCTTACAATTATTTACATCGAATGTAAATCCTCCACCAGGAGCACTAAAAAATTCAATACCAGTAAAGGTTAAATAATTTATATTATTAATTCCCATAGCTTCTCTTACACCTTGTCCATCAATAATGGGTTTTGAACCAGCACCATAAGCATTAAAGGTTAAATTTCCGATTGGTGGTGTTAGAGTATAGCCTGTGAAAGTCTCGCCTCGTTTGAAGCTGATAATATCTCCACTAGCAAAAGAGTAATTATTTACTTTGTTTATTGTTTTCCACGCTGTGCTTGGGGAAAGTCCGGAATTGTTATCGTTACCGTTCGTTGCATCAACGTAATAATTTGTTGCAAAAGAAACTTGAACTATCATTATTATAAATAATATCAAATTCCTAAACATCGTTATCAGATTCATTATGTTGCCTCCAAAAATTCTATTTCATTTTTCTGTTTTTATTTCGGTAGGCAACCTATTTTAATATGAATAGACTCGAAATCGGGGGAAACCTGAAAGGAAGTTTAAAAAGCCTGATATGACCTTAAAAAATTATTTACTAGCAACTAAATAATGGATAATAACTTTGAATTATAGAAATGAAATGTTCGTTTAGTCTTAATATTCTAAAAAAATCAAATAAAAATTATAAGGGAAAGTCATTTTAATTTTAATCGGCGTATAAAGCATTGACTAAATATAAAATGAATTCAAAAAACTCTTAAAAGAAATTTTAAACCAATTTAATATTGAAAGTAAAAAGATGAAAGAAATACCAAATCTTTCTTCTTTATGGAAATCTCAAAAAGATTGCATTATCCAAATAAATAGCAAGGGAATTATTGTCAATTGGAATATAGGTGCTAAAAAATTGTTTGGTTATAATTACAACGAAATTACCGGCAAGCCAATTTCAGTTTTGTTTTTACCAATGAAGGGAAAAAATAATTTCCCACCCCCAAAGAAAATTCAATACAAAAAGAAATTTTATTATTCTGAAATTGAGATGAAAGATAAAGCCGGAAATGAAAAGAATGTAACTGCTACAATTTTTCCTATCAACGATAATTTAGATAAAATTATAGGACAAATTTTATTCATCAAAGATATTTCTTCAAAACAAAAATTAATTGAAGATTTACAATCAACACAAAAATTGTATAGAGATATCGTAGAGATGGCACCAAATATTAATGGCATCATTCAAGATAAGAAAATGGTTTATTTAAATTATTCTGGTTTAAAACTCTTGGGGATTAAGAACATCAGTTCATTAACTAACAAAACAATTGAAGATTTTGTTCACCCAAATGATTATCCCAAATTTTTATTTAGATATAAAGAATTACTTAAAGGGAAAAAACTCCCTTTAACCGAAATAAGATTAAGAAGAATTGACGGCACTATTTTTATCGTAGAATCTTATGCAAGGTTATATAAATACAATGGTAAACCCGCAATTCAATTTGTTGCAAAAGATATTACCAAAAGAAAAAAATTTGAAGAAGAAAGAGAAAGCTTGTTAAGGATAAGCAAAGATTATGCGGTGGAACTGGATGCAATTTTTGAAAGTATTCCAGATGCAATTTTCGTTGGAGATAAAACTAAAATTAGGAGAGCGAACAGTAAACTCTTAAATCTATATAATTTAAATAGCATAAATGAAATGAATCTCCTTCGATCTAAGCTGAATAAAATTTTAAATATCCGCGATTTTGAAACGGGAAAAAGTATTCCACTTAAACAAAGTGTTTTTTCAAATGCTATTAAAGGAAAAACATTAGTTAGAGAATTGTTATTTACCGATCCTCGGACAAAAAAAGAGAAGATTATTAGAAGCACAGGCGCACCAATAAAAATGGACGACAAAGCAGTAGCCGCAATTGTAATTAATAGTGATATTACCGAGTTGAAAAAAATTGAAATGGAAATTCTCAAAAGCGAAAGCAGATATAAATCTTTAATTGAACAGTCTTTTGACGGAATTGCATTAATAAATAATTCTGGTAAAGTAATTATTTGGAATTCAAAATTATTAGAGTTGTTAAATTATAGTGTTCAAGAAATAATGGAAGTAAATTTCAAAAATATTATTCAAAATGAAATTAATGAATTAAGTGATGATAAAAAGGAAATTGATTTGTCAGATAAGAATCTTCATTTTGAAACTATTGTTAAAAGGAAAAATAAAACACATTTCCCTGCTGAAGTTAACATAAGTTTTTTAAAAGAAGGAATGATAATGTATGTAATCCGCGATATTTCAGAAAGAAAAGCAGCAGAAGAATTACATGAAAAACTTTTCAATAAATTAATTGAAGCACAAAATGTAATGAAGAATTTATCGAGACAATTAATTATTGTACAAGAACAGGAAAGAAGAAATATTGCTCGAGAGCTTCACGACGAAATAGGCCAAACACTTACTGCTATAAAAATTGATATACTTAATGCGATGAAATTTATTCCATCTTTAAATGCGCAAGAACAATTAAAGGACAGTATCCAAATGGTTGAGGAAACACTAAATAATGTTAGGGAATTATCTTTAAAATTACGCCCTTCAATTTTGGATGATCTTGGATTAATTCCGGCAGTAAGATGGTTTTTAGATCGTCAATCTCAAAGAACCGGAATAACTGCAAAAGTAATTACAAAACAATTTTCAGAAAAAATTCCACCGGAAATACAAATTACATGTTATAGAATAATTCAAGAAGCGGTTACAAATATTGTTAAACACTCAAAGGCAAAAAATATGTCTGTGGAAATAAACGTAATTGCTAATGAACTGTATATAATCGTTTCCGATGATGGAGTTGGATATGATGTACTTTCTGCAAGAAAGATGGCAACAAGCGGATATAGTATTGGCGTATTAGGAATGCAGGAAAGAGCCGAAGCAGTCGGTGGTTGGCTGGATATTTTTTCAAAACCTAATGAAGGTACAAAAATTCATGCGATTTTTCCTTTAAAATTAATTTCATAAATTTATTAATACATTAACTGGGGATGATTATGAATCAAATAAAAGTTTTAATTGCAGATGATCATACTTTGATCAGGGCCGGCATTCGAGAGCTTCTTCAAAACATAAACGGTATTCAAGTTGTTGGCGAAGCATCAAACGGCAGAGAAGCACTGGAAAAAATTAGAGAAATTTCTCCAGATATTGTTTTGCTTGATATTGCAATGTCCGAATTAAACGGACTTGAAGTTGCCGAAAGAGTTAATAAAGATTTCCCAACAGTTTCAGTAATCATTTTATCGATGTATGCTAATGAAGAATATGTTCTTCAGGCTTTAAAGGTTGGAGCGAACGGATATTTACTAAAAGACTCTGCGCCAAATGAATTAGAAATTGCAATTAGAGCAGTTACAAGAGGTGAAACTTATTTAAGCCCGTCAATATCAAAAACTCTTGTTAGTGATTATTTAAAAAGAATTACCGAGACAAATGTTGAAGAAAAAGAAACAAGCAACGTTTTTGTAAAACTAACATCGCGGCAAAGAGAAATTCTTCAATTAATTGCTGAAGGCAACTCTACAAAAGAAATTGCTGTGAAATTAAATGTAAGCGTTAAGACGGTTGAAACTCATAGGATGAAAATAATGGAGCGGCTTGGAATTCATGATATCCCCGGGCTTGTAAGATATGCAATTAGAAATGGTATTATTTCATCATCTTAAAAATTAAAGGTCATAAGTTTCAATTAATTTTTTTACTTGTTTTTCAATGTCCCAGTTTTCTTTTATTGACATAAACGCATTTAAAGAAATATTGTTTCGTAACTCGTTATTAATAATTAATTTATTTAAAACTTCAGCTAATTCAAACTCATTTTCCGGATCAAATAAAAATCCATTGATCCCATTTTGAATAATTTCCGGAATACCGCCAACTTTACTTCCCACCACTGGTAAATGAGCTGCGCAGGCTTCCATAATAGCCAGCGAAATTCCTTCCATTCTTGAAGGATGGACGTAAACATCGCAAGCAGATAAAATATCAAAAATATCCATCCTCTTACCCAACCAAATATAAATATCAGAACTGTTTAATTTTTCTTTTTGTAAAGATTTAAGTGTTGGATCATATTCGATAGTTAAATTATTTTCAGATCGCAATCCACCAAGAGGATTATCAAAAAATTATTTAAATTATATTTATATACAAATATCCTGGTAGATTTGATTACAAGGTTATAGGGACATTTACAACTCACATCTTATAATTTTTTAATATTTACTGATTTTCAATCAACAAAATGAAAATTCAAAATCTTAATCCATATTAAAGTTTCAGAAAATAGGTAAATAAACATGATGTTGTAAGATTATTCCTGATTGTGCCTGCAAATTCTTAAATATAATTTTAGCCCAAGAAAAAAGAATCTATTGTTTGATTCGAAAATAAATATTTAATTTTTTTTGAGGCATATATGAAAGCTTTAAGAATTCTGCTGGTGGAAGATAATTTTAATTTCAGAAACTCTGCAATCAAATTCATTAATTCTAATTTACGATTTGAAGTTTTATCATGGGTCTCCTCTGGTGAAGAAGCTATTAAAAGAATTGAAGCAAACGGGCTCGATTTAATTTTGATGGATATTTCTATGGATGGAATAAATGGAATTGAAGCGGCAAAAAGAATAAGAACATTAAATAAATCAATCAAAATTATTCTTCTTACAATGACTGATAATATCGAATATAAACAAGAAGCAATGGCTGCGGGTGCAAATGATTTTATCCCTAAAGTAGAATTTTCAGATAAACTTATTCCCACAATCAATAATATGTTTAGTGGTTATCAAACCATATAAAAACTTGGATATTATATAAACAATTTAAAACTCTTTGTTGTTTTCAGTCTAAAATAAGTTTATCGCAAAAGTTATAATTTGAATTTGTTGCTAAAATCAAAATTTTTTAGTAATCCACGAATATGAGGTAGTAAAAGAAAAAATATAATATTTTCACTTATGGACTGCGATCTAAAATTAATTGTTTTATAAAAAATCCTTCACAATTGACATTTCCAGCCCTGTCTTGATTTTCTTTCCTTCTAAAGATAAGTTTGAGCAATGATTTTCTTAAACCCTGCTGTATTATTTGGGCTTTTAGCCGCTTCAATTCCGGTTTTAATTCATCTTTTGAATTTAAGGAAGCTGAAACGTATTGAATTCAGTACGCTCGCTTTTCTTAAAGAGCTTCAGAAGAATAAAATCCGCAAGATTAAGCTGAAGCAATGGCTGTTACTTGCCCTAAGAATTTTGATAATTCTTTTTCTTGTTACTGCTTTTGCGCGCCCCACTTTAAAAGGAGTTGCAATCGGCGGAACAACTTCGGCGGCAAAAACTACTGCCGTGTTCATTCTCGATAATACCCCAAGCATGTCCGTTGTTGATGCTAAGGGTTCTTATTTCAATCAAGCAAAAGCTGCAATTAAGGAATTGCTTAATCAGCTTCAAGAAGGCGATGATGCCGCACTCGTTTTAGTTTCCGATCACAGCAATGATGAAATTAAAACGACAACTAATTTAGCAGATTTTCAAAAACAAATTGATGAATCAAAAATTTCTGATGCAAGCGGTTACTTGAACAGCGCAATAATCAAAGCGGCAAAAATTGTTTCGCAGTCTCAAAACTTTAACAAAGAAATTTATATCCTTTCCGATTTTCAGCAGGGAAGATTAGCAGATAAAGGTTCTCTTTCAGATCTTAGCCAATTGTTAAATGATAAAGTTAGAATTTATTCTTTTGATTTTGCCGGCAAAGAAGTTTTCAATATCGGCATTGATGATTTAAAATTGAATACACAAATATTTGAATCAAATAAGCCTGTCAATTTTGCCGCAACAGTTACAAATTATTCTTCACAGTCTGTCAGTAATCTTGTTGTTTCACTTTTTATAAATGGCGAAAGAAACGCACAGCAGAGTGTTTCGCTAAATGCAGGTGAAAGTAAAATCGTTTCATTGGAAGCTCCGGTAAACGTAACCGGTTATGTTAATGCTTTTGCAGAAATTGAAGATGATGAAATTTTGCAGGACAACAAAAGGTTTGTAGATTTTTATATTCCCAAAGAAATTCCGGTTCTTGTGCTGACAGACGATCCTTCTGATTCACGTTTTGTTAATTTTGCTCTGACTGCCGCAAACTCTTCAAACGGAAATGATGGCGGTTCATTAAAAATTACTCAAAGAAATTTATCGGAAGTTGGAAGTATAAACTTATCTCAATTCGATGTAATTTTAATCATTGGTTCGGAAAACATTCCAGGCGGAATAGATCGATTAAATTCTTTTGCCGATAACGGCGGAGGCATTCTTCTTATGCCTGGTTCAAAATCAACATTGCAGAATTTTCAGAAACTAACGAATGGGTTAAATATTCCATCACCAGTTGGCACAGTCGGCAGCATTAATTCAACTGCTAATGAATTTAAATTTGATAAAGTTGATTTCAACCATCCGGTTTTCCAGGATATTTTTACAAGTAAAGAAAAGAAGAATGTTGAGTCGCCTTCAATTTATTATTACTTCAAAATAAATCCGGAAGGCAAAGGCGAAAATATTGTTTCACTCGTCGATGGATCATCTTTCCTAAGCGGATATAAATTAGGAAAAGGAAAATTATTTTTGTTCAACACAGCGCCTGTGCCTAGCTGGAGCAGCTTTCCCGTAAAAAGCATTTTTGCACCATTGATGAACAAATCAATTTATTATCTTGCATCAAAAGATCAGTCGGAAAATAATTATCTTGCCGGCAGCACGGTTCTAATTGATCTGAAAAATAATACTTCCCCACAAATAAAAATTATCAGGCCGGATAAATCGGAAGATTATGTTAATTTTCAAGATCAGCCGGATAAAAATTATTATGAATATAAAAGAACTGATCTTGCTGGCAATTATAAAGTTTATGCCGGCTCCGGATCTACTAAAGATAATACCGGTTTAATTAATGAGTTCTCGGTTAATGAAGATCCGTTGGAATCGGTTACAAAATATCTTTCAGTAAATGACTTTGAAAATTATTTGAAGCAAATTAATTTCAAAGGAAAATTTATTAATGTAGATAAGAATGAAGATCCTGCAAAAATTGTAATGCAGTCACGATTTGGTTCGGAGCTTTGGAGATATTTCTTACTAATTGCAATTCTATTAGCACTTGTAGAAATGGCTGTTGCAAGGAACGCTAAAAAAGAATTAGTTGAAACAACAAAATAAAATATATAAATAATGCAGCACAGGCATTTGTCTGTTTTATACGAGTGGACATTATCATAGTTTTTATTAATTTATTACTTAGGTAAAAGAAAAAATTTAAGAGAATGATAGAAATACCAAGACAAGTAAATGAACGCGCAATTTTAGTTGCTTTGAATACTAGGGAAATCAGCAGGGAATTAGTTGAAGAACATCTTTCGGAACTTGAAGAGCTTGCAATAACGGCCGGTGCAGAAACTATTCTGAAAATTATCCAGGAAAAATATGCAATTGATCCCGCTTTCTACATTGGCAAAGGTAAAGCTGAAGAGTTAGTTTATCTTGCTGAGACAAACGATGTTAATCTAATTATTTTTGACGATGATCTTTCACCTGTACAGGTAAGGAATCTTGAAAGATTAATTAAAAAAAAAATTGTAGACCGCAGCGGACTCATTCTTGATATTTTTGCATCGCGAGCAAAAACAAAAGAAGCAAAAACTCAAGTCGAACTTGCGCAGCTTCAATATTTATTGCCAAGATTAACTAGGGCTTGGACGCACCTTTCCAAACAGTACGGCGGTATTGGAACGAAAGGTCCCGGCGAAACTCAAATTGAAACTGACCGAAGAATAATTAGAACAAGAATTGGACAGCTAAAAGAGAAGCTTGAAAAAATTGAATCGCAGAGAATAACTCAAAGCCAGGGCAGAAAAGATTTAACCAGAATTTCTTTGGTGGGTTACACAAACGCCGGAAAATCAACTTTATTCAATTTGCTGACAAGCTCAAGTGTTTTTGCCGAAAATAAACTTTTTGCAACACTCGATTCAACAACGCGGTCATTCGAAATTGAGCACGGCGAAAAACTTTTACTCAGTGATACAGTTGGATTTATCCGCAAGCTGCCTCCGCATTTGGTTGCTTCATTTAAAAGCACTTTAAATGAAGTTCGTGATGCAGATATTATTCTTCATGTCGTTGATCTTTCCCATCCGTTTTACGAAGATCATATCAGAGTTGTTGATCAAACGCTGAAAGAACTAGGCTGCGATAAAGAAAATATAATTAGAATTTTTAACTAGGTTGATTTAGTTTCTGAAAAAAATAAAATTCATGCAGTCAAAGATAAATACGGGAAAAGCATAATCATTTCTGCACAAAGAGGAATTAATATTTCCGGATTGAAAGAAAAATTAACTGAAGTTATTGAAGAATCATTTGTTGAAGAAAAAGTCGCACTTGATCTTACTGAATCAAAAAAAGCGGCTTCAATTCATTCGATGGCAAAGGTGCTTTCTACAAAATATGATAATAAATCCGTTCACATAACTTATCGAGCAAGAAAAGAAAATTCGGAAAAAATAAAGAAAATAATTTATGGCTAATAAAATAATCATTGATGGCTCATCACTTACTTTAGATCAAATCGAATATTTCCTGCATGAAAATCCTGATATTATTATTTCAAAAGATTCTATTGCCCGCATAAAAAAGTCTCGTGCTTTAG
>DAIEML010000041.1 GCA_027349615.1 Ignavibacteriales bacterium
CATGGCACATCTTGCAATGAACACTGCCGGCTTCATCAACGGTGTAAGTAAACTTCATGGAGATGTTTCTAAAAAAATGTGGGTATCTGGTTACAAAGATGTTCCTTTTTATGAAATTCCAATTGGATATGTTACAAACGGCGTTCATATTCGTTCACACATTTCACACGAAATGGAAGAACTTTTTAGACAATACATTGGTGAAAAATGGATTGATAATCCTGCTTCAACCAATTTGTGGGAAAGGATAGACAAAATACCTGATGAGGAACTTTGGCGAACTCATGAAAGAAGACGAGAAAGATTAGTTGCATTTGCTCGTCGTCGATTAAATAAACAAATCAGAAATCGCGGTGGAAGCCAGGAAGAATTGGAGGCAGCTTCAGAAGTATTAGATCCAAGCGTTTTAACAATTGGATTTGCAAGAAGATTTGCAACTTATAAAAGAGCTACATTGATATTCCAAGACATTGACCGTTTGGCTGATATTGTTAATAATAAAGAAAAGCCTGTCCAATTTATTATTGCCGGTAAAGCACATCCTAGGGATGAAGAAGGAAAAAGATTCATACAAGAAATTTTTCAAATAACCAAAGAAGATAGATTTAGAAGAAAAATTGTTTTTATCGAAAATTATGACATGAATGTTGCACATTATTTAGTAGAAGGATGCGATATTTGGTTGAATAATCCACGCCGTCCTCTCGAAGCCAGTGGTACTTCAGGAATGAAAGTAATTGCAAACGGAGGTTTAAATTTCAGCGTACTTGATGGCTGGTGGGATGAAGGTTTCGACCCAGAAGTTGGCTGGAAAATTGGGAATGGAGAAGAATATTCTGATCCAGATTATCAAGATGAAGTTGAATCGCGGCAGCTTTACAATTCTCTTGAGACCCAAATCATTCCTTTATTTTATTCTAGAGGCGAAGATAAGCTTCCGAGAAAGTGGATTGCAAAAGTTAAAAATTCAATGAAAAAACTTGGACCATTTTTTAACACTCATAGAATGGTAGAAGAATATTTTGATCAATACTACAGTAGAGCTTTTGAGAAAAGAACGTTGCTCATGGAAAATAGATGGAAAAAAGGCAGAGAACTTACTCAGTGGAAAGAAAATGTAAAAACCAATTGGAACAAAATTAAAGTAGTAAGTTTCGAAGCAAATGGAATTCCGGATAAACAATTGTTAGTAGGAGAATTGTTCCCAGTAAAAGCTGAAATAGATTTAGGAGAATTAACGCCGGATGATGTTGATGTTCAAATTTATTATGGCCCGCTGGAAGAAAATGGAAATCCGCAAAATAATTCTACAGTTATAATGAATATTGATACAAAAAAACCGAAGAACGGTTTTTATAAATATTCTGGAAATGTTCCATGCAGCAGAAGCGGTCAGCAAGGCTATACAATAAGAGTTCTGCCAAAAAATCATTTGTTAATTCATCCATTTGAACTTGATGTTGTTTATTGGGCAAGCTAACAATATAATCAATTGAAAATAGTTTTAAAATTGTTATCTTAAGTTTAGTAATTGAAAATCTAGAAAAATGCTTTTAGAAACTTTAGATATAAAACATGATGATGTGGTAATTTATTCTCAGAATCTTTTTGATCTTGAAAAGAATTTTAAGATCATTAACAAGGATGACCCCAATAAAGAACACCGAAAAATTAGTTATAGCGAAGTGTGTCGAGTTGTAAATGAATTCACGCCAAAAAATTTAATTATCTATCGTTTATTAACAAATGTAAAAGATTTTGAAATTAATCTTTCAAAGTACGGATTTATGTTGAATATAAACGATGTAAATGAGCTAATTTATTTCGATCCGATATTTGCAGTAAAAGATTTAGAAGATTATCCGAACAAAATAAATTTTAAAGAACTTCGTTTTCGAATTCAGCAGGTCGGCTTAACCACTTTAAATCGAAAAGGAAATTTGCCGAATTTTGCCGAGATATATAACATTGATTTAGAGGTAATTGAAGCGAAATTTCAGAATGATAAAGTTTTTGCAGATGCAATTTTTTCTGTTACTTCAAAATTAGAATCAGGTAAACCAAATTTTGCTGATGGAATAAACAATCGGAAAAAGATGGTTCAAGAAAAGCAAAACTTCAAAAAAGAAAATTTTTCAAAAAAGATTTTAACAAGTTCCACCGAAAAGGGAAGTGATAAAAGTGAGGTAAAAAATAAAACAAATAATTTCAATCAGAATATAAACCAAAGCGATTTAAACAAGGAAGATCAGCACCTAGATGGAATTAAAATTATTAAGCATGAAATATCTGAAGATAAGAACTTCGATTATAAACAAATTATGAAAATAAATTTTAAAGGAGCTTATGGAATAAATGGAAAAAAGCTAATTCAAAATTCTCCATTAAAGAAACAACCTTCTATTGAAGCTATTCCTAAATTAGTAAAATCTGAAGAAAGTTCATTTGGAAAATTTTTAAAACAAAAACAAAATGATCTTAACGCTAGGAAGAATTCCCATACAACGAATGAAACTCAAGTCTCTCAACTAATTGATATTTTTAAATCACCGACATCTCTAAATAATATAATTAAAGAAAGAGAAAATAAGCAGGTAATTTTAAAGTTGGATAAAAAATAGATCGAATTATTTTTATTATTCTTATCATCTGTAAAAATCATCTGTCCCAGTTATATTTTGCTCATCTTCTTCATCATTCATAGACAACATTGAGCTTAACATATCTTTAAACTGAATTCCCGATTCAAGTTTTAACTTACTTAGCATAGAATGTTCTGCTAAACCATGAAGTACAAATTCCATTAATAACAGCTGAGAATTGCCATCAGCTTTAGGTTGATATTTTTTTACTAATTCTTTTAGTCCGGGAACAGCCATTAATGCAATTTCATATTCTTTATCTGAAACAGAATTCAAAATATCTACAGAATTTCCTTTGCTGAACCAGTTTATAATTGATTGATAAGGATTTACACCTTGGTTCTTTTTAAGTTTTTCGGGTGAAGGGAAATAATTTTGGAATATGGTTTTAATTGCTTTTCCAATTAGAATGAATGCAACTTTAGATGGTCCTTCTTGTTCACCTTCATAAACAAGTTCAATTTTTCCGGTGATGGAAGTGATAATTCCGTAAAGATCTGAAATACGTGAAAACGTGCAAGGCTCATTATTCAACAACATTCGTCTTTCAGCAGTGCTAATCAAATTTTCATTTGCTGAAATTGTTAGTCTAGCTGAAACTCCGCTTTTGGAATCAACGTATTCGCTTTGTCTGGCTTCAAAAGCAATTTGCTCAATTAAATTATCGAGCAATTCGTTGCTTTTAATTTTTTCAGTTTGTTCAATTGCCAATTCAGATTCTTGCTTGGTTATTTCTTTTGAAACTTCAATTGTTTTTGGATAGTGTGTTAAGATTTGGCTTCCAATTCTATCTTTAAGCGGAGTGACAATTGATCCGCGATTAGTATAGTCTTCAGGATTTGCTGTAAACACGAATTGAATATCTAAAGGAAGTCTGACTTTAAAACCTCTAATTTGAATATCGTTTTCTTGCAAGATGTTGAAGAGAGCAACTTTAATACGTGCTGGTAAATCAGGCAATTCATGCATTACAAAAATTGATCGATGCGATCTCGGAATAAGGCCAAAATGAATTACTCTTTCATCTGAGTAGGGAAGCTTGAGTGATGCTGCTTTTATCGGATCCACATCTCCAATTAAATCTGCAATTGAAACATCAGGTGTTGCTAATTTCTCAGTGTATCTTTCAGATCGATGAATCCATTTTATTTTTGTATCGTCGCCTTGTTCATCAATTAGATCAATTGCTGTTTTCGAAAGCGGCTTAAGCGGATCATCATTTAATTCTGATTTGTCGATTGCTGGGATAAATTCATCCAGCAGATTTATTAGAAGTCTGGCAATTTTAGTTTTCGCTTGCCCACGAAGTCCTAGTAATATAATATTATGCCTTGATAAAATTGCGGTTTGAATATCGGGAATAACAGTTTCGTCATAACCCAAAATTCCCTCGAAAAGATTTTGATTCTTTTTTAACGCAATGATTAAGTTTTTTCTTAATTCATCTTTAATTGAAACTGGTTTATATCCGCTTTTCTTTAATTCGCCTAATGTTTTTATTGATGTCAATTTCATTTGTAAATTTCCTATTGGTAATAATTGAGTGATGATTAAATTTATCTTACTCTTCGTCTTCTATTGCGAATGTAATCTTCAAAAATGTAATCGCCTAGACCAGTTAAACTGCTATAGAAAGCACGTCCGTTATTTGCTTTTGTAAATTCTCTAACAAATTCTTGAAGATACGAATCTCTTGCGATCATAAATGTTGTTACAGGTATTCCTAACTTTCTACATTTTGCTGCTTGATCTAGAGTTCGATTAACAATTTTTCTATCTAATCCAAAACTATTTTTGTAATACTTAATTCCTTCCTTTAAGCAAGTTGGTTTGCCGTCGGTAATCATGAAAATTTGTTTGTTGGAAGTTTTTCTTCGACGAAGTATATCAATCGCAAGTTCAAGTCCGGCAACAGTATTTGTATGATAAGGACCGACTTGTAAATATGGAAGATCTTTTATTTCGATTGGCCATGCATCGTTACCAAATACAATAATATCCAAAGTATCTTTTGGATATTTAGTTGTTATTAATTCTGAAAGAGCCATTGCAACTTTTTTTGCGGGAGTAATTCGATCTTCGCCGTATAAAATCATTGAATGTGAAATATCAATCATTAAAACTGTCGAAGTTAAAGCTTTGTAATCTCTTTCTTCAACTTCTAAATCGTCTTCTGTTAATTGAAATTCTTCAATACCATGATTTATCTGTGCATTTTTAATTGAATCAGTTACATCTATTTGTTCAATTGCATCACCAAAAAAATATTCTCTTCTATCGGAAGTTGTTTCATCACCAGGGCCGGTATGCGGAGTAACGTGATTTCCACGTGTTGATTTTTTTAGCTTTCCAAAAATTTCTTCTAAAGATTGTCGCCTAATCGATTGCTCACTTTTAGGAGTTAATTTTAAAATTGTTTCATTCTCATTTTCTTCAAGGTAATTTTTGTCTTTTAATTCCTGGATAAAATCTCCCATCCCATAAGTGTTGTTGGTTAAGCCATATTTTTTATCAAGCTGGTTCATCCAGTTTAAAGCTTCAGCAACATCACCGGAATTTATAGTAAGAAGCTGCAAAAATATTTTTAACAAATTCTCAAAGTTCCCGTTAATATTCATGTTGGGAATGTAATCTGTGAATCTTATGCCAATCATATTTTTACTTTTTAAAATTGAAATCTAATTTATTATTTAAGAGTTAGAATTCAAGGAAGAAATTGTTCTGATATTTAATAAGTTACTATTTAACCTTGCGTTTAAAATAATTTAAGAAGTCGAATTATCAATATTGGAATTGTGCCATTTATCAAAAATGATGTTCATAGTAACCTAAATCATAATGATGATATAGAAAGAATCAAAATCAAAATTTTATTACTTGTTAATGAAAATAAAAAACTCAATAATCTTCAGAGCGAATTTTCTTAATCATTTTCAAGGCATAATTGTTAGATGAATTAATTTCCAATGCTTTGTTGTAAAATTTTAATGCTAAACCTTTATTCTTATCTTGATAATAAGAATCTCCGAGACCAAGATATCCGGATATGTTAGTTGGAAATTCCGAAATAAAAAATCTGAACCATCTCACTGCATTAGAAATTTGATATGTTCTCAAAAGATCATATCCGAACGAATCAAATTCATTAGCAGAAATATTATAGAAATTTGAAGAATCTGATTTAATAATTTTATAAAAACTAATTGCACTATCTAAATTTTTATTAAGAGTAATTTCCATCATTCTATCGGCTAAAGATTTTTGAGGAAAGTTGTATTTTTCCTTTAGCACTATAGCAGCAATATTAATTGCTGGACTCCCAATATTTCTGTCAACAGTATTAATCAAATGTACAACTGCTAAAGAATCTTTTGGATAAATGGCAAGCAGTGAGCAAAAGCCGGTTCCAAATCCATAATGGCCAAAAAATAAGTCACCATTACTGTCTTTCTTTATTTCAAAACCTAAACCGCTGTCTAAAATTTTTCCATTATAAAGTTTAGTCGGAACAAGCATTGAATCAAGTGTTGAGTTTTTAATTAATTTATCACTAAGCAAAGCGTTTGCAAAATTTAAAATATCTTTTGAAGTTGAAACAATCCCGCCGCCGGCAAATTTAATACTTAAGTCTGCAAGAGGTGAATTCTCAATTTGTCTATAATTATTTTTATCATAACCACGTGCTTTATTTAAAATTATATTCTGATGAAATTCCAAGTATGTCGAATTCATTTCAGCTGGTTGGAAAATATATTTTTTTAGATAATCATTAAACTGCATTCCGCTAACTTTTTCTATTATTGCCGCAAGCAAGTTATAACCAAGGGTTGTGTAAAGAAATTTTGTCCCAGGTTTATATAATAAAGTATCTTTTGCAATTACTTGTACAGCTTCTTTTGTAGATGGATAAAATACAGTACTATTAAATTCTCCTGGATTATAACTTCTTAATCCTGCAGTATGTTGAAGTATCTGACGGGTTGTGAACTTCCATTTCTTTTTAGGAAAATAAGGAATATAATTTAATGCGTCGGCATCAAGATTTATTTTCCCTTTTTCTACAAGCTGCATAATTGCTACAGCAGTGATAACTTTAGATATTGAAGCAATTCTATAAATTGTATTTGGTTGAGCTTGAATTTGATGACTAAGATCGGCAAAACCATGGGCGCCAATCCAAATAATTTTTCCTTTGCGCAAAACTCCCGCTGATATAGAAGCAATATTCTTGTTAACCTGATATTCTGAAATATATTGATCCAGTTTTTGAGAAAGTGTTTGAGCATGAATTAATTCTGATTGGAATAATAAAATTGCGAGAAGAAGAAATAAATTTATTAATCGTTTAGAGTCAAACTTCAAAATCATAATATTATAAAAATTGTTTTAAATTATTCTAAAACTTTATAACTCCAATTTAAATAAAATTTATTTTTGGGGATAATGTATAATTAATGAAAAATTATTTGGAATGAAAAGCGGGATTGATTTAACAATCCCGCTAAAAATTATTTTTTGTTTGTAGGAACCCTTTTTTCAAGAATGTTATCAACCAGTTTGTAATTTTTTGCTTCTTCAGCAGAAAGAAAATAATCTCTGTCGCAATCCTTTGAAATTTGTTCCATTGTTTTGCCGGTATGATCAGCTAAAATTTGATATAAAACTTCTCTGGTTTTAATCATTTCTTTTGCATGAATTTCTATATCTGTTGTTTGACCTTGCAAACCTCCAACCCACGGTTGATGAATCATAATTCTTGAATGTGGAAGAGTAGTTCGTTTTCCTGCCGCACCGCCAGCAAGTAATATAGCTCCCATACTTGCGGCCATGCCAACACAAATAGTAGCAACATCTGGTTTAATGTATTTCATTGTATCATAAATTGCCAAGCCAGCCGAAACACTTCCGCCTGGAGAATTAATATACAAATTAATATCTTTCTCGGAATCTTCAGCTTCAAGAAAAATAAGCTGAGCAATAGTTAAGCTTGCAATATGATCATCAATAGGTGTCCCGATAAAAATTATTCTTTCTCTCAACAATCGGGAATAAATATCCATACCTCTTTCGCCACGTCCCGTCTGTTCAATAACATAAGGTACGAGCTGGTTAAAAATTTCTATTTTCTTTTCCATTATTTTTCCTTTGTTTCTTTTTGTAAAAGACTTTCAGGGTCGACTTTCTTAATTGTATTTTTTTCTTTTAAGAAATCAAGCACTTTTTTATCAAGAAGTTTTTCGCCGTAATTAGAAGATTTATAATAATTAATTAATTTGTCTACAGCTATTCCGGTTTTCTCAGCATCTTTAGCAGCAAGTTCATTTAATTCTTCATCTGAAATTGTAATATTTTCTTTTTTCTCAATTGCGTTTTTAATCAAAAACCATTTAACATTAAATTCAGCAGAACTTCTTAATCTATTTGATGCTTCTGTTTTATCAAATTTTTTATAACCTTGTTTTTTTGAAGATTCCTCTTCATTCTTAACAAATTCTTCAAGAATGTTTGACACTAAAGTGCTTGGTGGAGTAAATTCATTTTTATTTACAATAATACTTATGAGTTTATCTTGAGTTAAATCTTCAACTCTTTGGTCATAATAATTTTGAAGATCTTTTTTAATATCTTCACGAAGATCAGCTTCAGTAGATACCTTATCTTTTGTAACTTTTTTGATTAACTCTTCATTTAGTTCTGGGGTTATTATTTTTTTAATATCTTTTATCATTACTGAATAATTGAAAACTTCAGTCACAGTTTTGTCATTTCCATTTTCATCTTTTTCATTATGATCATTTTTGAAAGAAAAGTTAAATGATTCTCCAGCTTTTTTACCTTTGGAATTTTCCACTATTTCTTGCTGAGTTCTTTCATTGCTCAAATCAATTTGGATATTTTCTGGTTTTGTTCCTTCAACAATTTCACCATTTTCATTTACTCTTTTAATTTCTACATCAAGAAGATAATTTCTATCATCACCAACCATATCAATGTTTTCATTTGTGCTGTTTGCTTTTAAGATGTATTTTATTTCAGCTTCAACTTCTTCATCTTTAACTGAGAAATCCGGAATTTCAATTTCATTTCCTGTGTAATCTTTTATATCTAAGTTCGGATAAACTTCATATTTAACTTTGAAATATAAATCCTCACCTGGCTTAAATTTTATATCTGTTAAAGAAGGCTGGCCAATTGGATGAAAATGTTTTTCTTTCGCAATTTCCCAAAATTGATTATTCGCCACTTTTTCAGAAGCTTCGTGTTCAAGTGCATCACCATACATCTTTTTTAATAGATGCATTGGCACTTTCCCTTTTCTAAAACCCGAAATTTGAATATTTTTTGTCTGTTTTTTTACTTCAGTTTCAACGTCATTTTTAATTTCATCATAAGTTAAAGTAATTTCAACTTCTCTTTCGCTTAATGAAATATCATTTATTTTATATTCCAAACTAACCTCTATTTCTTTATATAATAAAACTAAATTGAAAGTGCGAGAACGGGGACTCGAACCCCGACACCGGTTAGGTACTAGATCCTAAGTCTAGCGCGTCTACCAAATTCCGCCATTCTCGCAAAGTTTTTAAGAAAACTTTTTCAAAAAAATGCAAAATTGAACGCTAAAATTAAAAGTTTTTTCAGTGAAAACAAAAAGAGAGTGATGGTAAGTAATTGAAATAAATGATTAATTATTTTCTATCAAATAAAAAAGGGAAGCAATGCCTCCCTTTAAATTTATTAAACAATTAAATTAATTTTTTCCGGTAAATCCTTTGGGATAACTTCTAACATTATGTCCGTAATTAAGTTGTTCTTCCATTCTGCAAGACCAAACTAATTTTCCATTCCAAACTGTAATATCAGGGCAACCGTCGCACATATTTTGTCTGCCGTCATCTAAAAAGTCTACCGGTTGAATAATCATCACTGATTGGTAATGTAAATGTCTAAAAATATTAATTGGATTCTTTAAAAAGTTTTTAGCTGTATTTCTAATTTTCTTGTCAAATGGACTAAGCAACAACATAGATTTACCTTTGCGGGTTAATCTTGGTTCAGAATAAGCTAAATATTTATCAAAAAGCATATGATGACCAGCTTGGATAATTTCCATCGCTTTCTTTCCCATGTAGCCATAAATTTTCCCTTTTACTCCTAAGCGACCGGTTAATAGCCATTTAAATGAATCTGGCTGCTCGGAGCCATTTAAGTAAGCGCAAGGATCAAAATCCGGATAAACGCTTCTTAAAATTTCTACAATCTCATCAGCTTTAATATCAGTTCTTTCTACGACTTCTTCATTATAAACTAAATCGCCCATATTTATTTTTGTTGGTCCTAAATAAAAATCCATGAGATTATTATTAACAGCCCTATAAAGAATAAATACCATTACTTGAACAATATCAATATTTTGCTCAGCCCATTTTGCCATTTCAGGGATGTATTTCATTGTGTCTTCATAAACGGTTGAATTAAAAGCACATGATATATTTCCAACATCTGCAAGCATTCTTGCATATTTATATCGCAGTTCATTTAATTGAATTTCATTTGCATCTTTCCAACCTGGTCGTCCTTGTTTGCTATCAATATGAAAAGTAAATCCATAAACTCCTGCTTTTTTTAATTCGACAAGCAGTTCTTTAGTAAGCGCTAATCCATTTGTGTTTAATATTGGTTTTAAATTTCTTTTTTTAACTTCTTGAACAATTGAAACCACGTCAGGATGAGTCAATGGGTCACCGCCGGCAATAGAAATTCCATCTACTTTTCTAAATTTAGTAAAAACATCTAATTCTTCTTTAATTATTTCAATTGATTTGTGGCTGTTATTTTCATTTTGTCTATAGCAGCCATCGCAGCTTAAATTGCATTTTGCAGTAGGTTCTAACCATGAAATTGAATTGTCGGTAAGATTCCAAGGAAGGCGATAATAATCAAGATGATTGAGCTTTGTCATAGTATTCCCGATATTTAAATTTTTGATTAGTTAATTAAAATGACCTTTACTTTAAACCCGAATTAAAAATCCCGAAGAGGATAAAGATTTATTTTAAGCCTATTCGGGATTAGTTTAATTTCAATTTTCAGTTATAAATTTTTATTTAATTAAAGGTAAAATATTATTTTTATTATCGCAATATCATTATGAATTTTTATTGTTTGTTTACAGTTGTGTTTATCAAGATATCAAATGAAATTTATTTGTAAATCGGAAAGATTTTAAAAAGAATTGTGATTATTTTTATTGTTAATAATGTTAAAAATTATTTCTATTTTATTGATGAAATTTAATTGAGGATTAATGAACTATCTACAAATTTCGTTATCTAAGATTGGTCTAAAAAGATTAGATAATGAAGATGCTTATGGAATTTTTAATGTTGAGGAAGGATTATTAGCAATCGTTTGTGATGGTTTAGGTGGTAATAAAGCTGGTGAAGTCGCATCTCAACTGACAGTTAGTACTATTGAAGAAGTTTTTAAGCAAAATGATAATATTGAATATTTGGAACGAATCAAACAATCAATAATAGAAGCCAACAAAATTGTTCATGAAAAATCTTCTAATGAAATAGAATTTAACGGTATGGCTACAACTGTTGAAGTTTTATTTTTAAAAGACGATACTGCATATTGGGGACATGTCGGTGATTCAAGAATTTATAATTTAAAAAATGGTAAATTAAAACAGTTAACAAAAGATCATTCTCTTGTTCAAAAGCTTGTTGATGAAGGATATTTAACATTAAAAGAAGCTGAGAACCATCCAAATAAAAATATAATTATGCGCGCTCTTGGTGATAGTCATACTATCGATATCGACTTAAGCAAACAAAAATTAAGTTCTAAAGATGAAATAAAGTTTTTCATTTGTACCGACGGAGTAACTTCGGTCCTTTCCGACTCTGATATTCAAGATATTTTAAAAAATAAAGATGCAGAATTAATTTCAATTAAATTATCAGAATTAATTGAAGAAAGAGGAGCTCCAGATAATTACACTTTTGTTTTAATTACAAAGACAGATTAAATGATTGGCAGTATAATTGAAAATTATAAAATAATTTCTGTCCTTGGTGAAGGGGGAATGGGGATTGTTTACAAAGCTTTTGATCTTAAGCTTGAAAGATTTGTTGCAATTAAAATATTAAGTCCACACGCTTTACTTAATCCACAATTTATCGCAAGATTTAAAAGAGAAGCAAAGAACCAAGCCAAACTTACACATCCAAATATAGTTCCTGTTTATGGATTTACGGAAGATAATCATACTCTGGGAATTGTTATGGAATATGTAGAAGGAGAAACTCTTGAACATTTAATAAAAAGGAAGAGCCGACTTTCTTCAATTGAATCTTTAACTATTCTTAAACAAATTCTTACTGGTGTTGGTTATGCTCACTCAAAAGGTTTTGTGCATCGCGATATTAAGCCTTCAAATGTTATAATTAATAATGAAGGCACAATAAAAATAATGGATTTTGGAATTTCAAAATCTATTTATGATTCGAAAGGAATAACAAAAACTGGAGCTAAGCTGGGCACAATTTTATATATGAGTCCAGAACAGATTAAAGCGCTGGAACCGACAAATCAAAGTGACATTTATTCAATAGGAATTACTTTTTATGAAATGTTAAACGGCAAAACTCCTTTTGAAGATGGAACTGATTTTGAAATAATGGAAGCTCATCTTAAAAAAAACCCTCCAAAACTGTCAACAATTTTAGACGAAGTGCCTTCACAAATTGACAACATAATATCAAAAGCATTAAATAAATCATTAGAAAAAAGATATCAAACATGCGAAGATTTTTTTGCAGATGTTGAAGATTTGTTTATTGAACTTATAAATCCGTCTCCTAATAAAAAAACTAAAAGAAAAATAACAACATCAGAATTTACAAATGGAAAACCATCACTTTTTGCAAAAATTAGATTTTATTTAATGGCATTTTTATTTTTTGGTTTATTCGCTTTGCTATTTTATTTCGTGTTTGCAACTGTCTCGCAGTTTTGGAAAAACTCAAATGAAAATAAAGGAACTAATCTTTCCACAAATTCAAATGAAATTAATAATTTAAAATGGAAAATAATTTCAACTCCAACAAATAGAAGTTTGAATTCTATTTGCTATGTAAATGATTCAGTATGTTATGCATGCGGAGATCAAGGCATAGTTTTGAAAACAAACAATGCTGGAAATTCTTGGAATACTTTAAATGATTCATCTGAAATTAATCTTTATGATATAAAATTTTTATCTGAAAATTTAGGATTTATTGTCGGCGAGAAAGGAACAATTTTAAGAACCGATAATGGTGGTCAAAGTTGGCAAAAAATAACATCAGATTCAGCAAATACTTATTTTAAAATATATCTCTTAAAGAATTCTTCGATAGGATTTATCGTTGGTTCAAATGGCGTTATTTTAAAAACATCTGATACTGGAAATTCTTGGTTGATAAAATCTTCACCAACAAATGAAATATTATTTGGAGTTTCATTTTCAGATT
>DAIEML010000042.1 GCA_027349615.1 Ignavibacteriales bacterium
TGAAGAATTTGTTGGCGTAGTAATAGAAAAACTTGGCAAAAGAAAAGCGGAAATGAAAAACATGCTTACTTTTAATGAAAATACCAGGCTTGAATTTGTTGTCCCATCTCGCGGTTTAATTGGTTACCGCGCAGAATTCATGACAGACACAAAAGGAACCGGAATTCTTCATCATAATTTTAGCGGATACGAACCATTTAAAGGCGAAATTCTAAATCGTCAACACGGTGCTTTGGTCGCGATGGAAAGTGGCATTGCTTCAGCATATGCAATGTTTAAACTTCAGGAGCGATCTTTATTTTTCATCGAACCTGGAACCAAAGTTTACGAAGGAATGGTTGTCGGAGAAAATTCAAGATTGAATGATATGAATGTTAATGTTACTAAGACAAAACAATTAACAAACATGCGGGCATCCGGTGCTGACGAGGCAATAAGATTGGAACCGCCAACAATTTTAACTCTTGAACAAGCAATCGAATGGATAACTGACGATGAATATGTTGAAGTGACTCCGGAGAACATCAGAATTAGAAAAAAATATTTGACCGAGATGGATAAAAAGAACGCTCGCTTAGCGGCTAAACAAAAAGAAGCAGCTGAAATTGCCCAATAAATACAAAAAAAATTTAGTTTAAACTATGGAGGCAGAAATGTCGGAACAAATTCTTAAAGGATTGAAACCAGAAATATTATGGAAAAGATTTTATGAAATTTCAAGAGTTCCGAGGGCATCTAAAAAAGAGGGAAAAGTAATCGAGCATTTTAAAAAATTATTTGCCGAATTGAATGTCACTTATAAACAAGATAAAGTTGGTAATCTATTAGCTTCAGTTCCGGCTACTAAAGGTTATGAAAAAACTCCAGTTGTTGTTCTTCAAGGCCATGTCGATATGGTTTGTGAAAAAAATAAAAATACAAATCATGATTTTGATATCGACCCTATAAAATTAAAACGAATTGATGGATGGATTACTGCGGATGGCACTACCTTGGGCAGTGATAATGGAATTGGTGTAGCTGCTGCACTTGCAGTTATCTCTGATAAAGAATTTGTACATGGTCCAATTGAAATTCTTTTAACTGTTGATGAGGAGACCGGCTTGACTGGTGCCAATAATTTGGAACAAGGTTTTATGAGTGGCAAAATTCTATTAAATCTTGATTCAGAAGAAGATGGAGCTTTTTATGTCGGGTGCAGCGGTGGAATTGATACTGAAGGAAAATTCAAAATCGATTTTGAAAATGTAAACTCAGATTTTATTTCTTATGATATTTTTGTAACCGGCTTAAAAGGAGGACATTCAGGCTTAGATATCAATACCGGACGAGCTAATGCGATAAAGATTTTAGCAAGAATCTTGAAAGAGTTAAATCGATTCGATTATAAAATATCTTCAATTACAGGAGGCAGCAAGCGAAATGCAATTCCGCGTGAAGCTGAAGCCACGATATTCGTTCAATTAGAAAATGTTAACGAAATCGAAAAAGTAATTGCAGATCTTAAATCAAAATTTAATAATGAATTTAAAGTATCTGATAGTGGACTTAAATTAGAGTTTAACAAAAAAACTGTAGCAGCAAAAAAAGTATTTTCTGATGCATTTAAAGAAAGAATTATTAATTCAATTCTTGCAATTCCTCATGGTGTAATTGCCATGAGTCAGGATATTCCGGATTTAGTTGAAACTTCGACTAATCTTGCTACTATGACGATGGATAATGATCATTTGGTGATCGGTACTTGCCAGAGAAGTTCAATTGAAAGCGCAAAAAATTATATTGCACAATGTGTTGAATCAGTTTTTCATTTGGCAAATGCTAATGTTGCAAATGAGGATGCATATCCAGGATGGAAACCGAATTTGGATTCAGTAATATTAAAAATATCTAAAGTAGTTTTTAAAGATTTGTTTAATAAAGAACCAGAAATAAAAGCTGTTCATGCCGGATTAGAATGCGGAATTTTAGGAGATAAAGAACCATTTTTGGATATGATATCATTCGGTCCTACAATTATTGGCGCTCATTCACCAGATGAAAAAGTTAATATTGAAACCGTCGAAAAATTTTATGAATTGCTAAAAGGTATTTTAACTTATATCGCTGAAAAGAAAATATAAATTTTTATTTATTGTCTAAGAATAAAATAATCAACTAACCACAAAGCGAACAACAGCAAGCTTCATAAATTTCTTCATAACCGTAATCTATTGTAAGCTCATCGCCGGCATTAATATTTTTGTAAGCAACTAGTAGAAGGCTATTCCCATCTCTATCTAAAACTTCACAATTAAAATCACAATTATGATTTATATATTTTATTTTTTCAGTGTTTGAAGTGTCAATGTATGAATCGCCGTTCCAAAAAATGTAGACATTATTTTCTTCTTCTCGGCGAATACATTCTTGTTCATCAATAACTTCGCCTCTAATAATCATTATCTCTTTTCCCATCGGAATAAATTTATTAGTAAAAAGCCCTTTCCCATGGATGTTTGAAGATTTTACTTCTATGTATGTTTCGAAAGTATTTGTCATTGCGTATTGCTTGTCTCCTTGGTTTCAATTTTTGTTATTTTTTCTTTTAAAATTTTAAGAAATGAGATATCAGAAATTGGGTAAGTGTATTTTATCGAATCAGGATAGTCTTCAATATGGTAGTTAAAATTATAAATTTCTTTATTGTTAATCCCAAAATAAACAACTTTTAAAATTCCATATCTATCAGATTTTAAATCTAAGGCATACTGAATTTGCGATCTATAAATTTTTTCTGGGACTTCCTTAAATTCAAGAGGCTGTTTATTCATTTGAAGAATCCAAATATTAATCTTTACAGCAGGCAATGAGTCGAGTGAAGATGCATCATACCAAATTTTTTGATTAGAGTTTTCCGTCAAAAATTTCCATTGCATATTTCCATTTTGAGCAATTAGATTAATGCCTGATATACAAAAAAATATTAATATTTTTAATAAAACTTTCATAAAATATATTTACTTAGTTTGCGATGCGAAGTTACAGAAATTTATTGATATTTAAAATATGGTTATTTAATTTCACACAGCAAATTTTACTTTTGCTATTATTGAGTAAGTAATATTTGTTTTTATTTCTCTGACAAATTAGCAGTAATATTCTGCTTGATTTATTTTAAGTTATTCTTAATCATGACTATTACAATGAGATGCAAAGGGGATATCCAGCATATCACTTTTTTAAATAATTATTTAAATAATATTTATGAAGAATAATATGAAAAAATTATTATTTATAGTTTTCATAATTCTAGGGAGACTAATTATGGCGCAGGAAAATTTAACTGTACTTAAAAAAAATATTCAAAACGAATTTAATAAAACTGACGGACGGTTCGCATTAGTGTTTTGGGAGCTTGAACCGAATGGCGAGCATATTTTTATAAATGAAAAAGAAAACTTCCATGCTGCCAGCACAATGAAAACTGCAGTAATGATTGAAGTGTTTAGGCAAGCTGAAGAAGGTAAATTTAATCTTAATGATTCATTACTTATTAAAAATGAATTTAAAAGCATTGTTGACAGCTCAATATATTCATTAAATCTATCAGATGATTCTGGTGAAGATCTATATCATTTTATCGGAAAGAAAAAAACAATATTGGATTTAGTTTATGATATGATAACAGTAAGTAGCAATCTTGCAACAAACATATTAATTGATCTAGTTAATCCCAAAAACATAATGGCTACGATGAAAAAATTAGGTGCAAATGATATTCAGGTTATGCGTGGTGTCGAAGATCTTAAAGCATTTGATTTAGGCATAAATAATACGACAACTGCATACGATTTGATGATCCTATTTAATAAAATATTTATGAGTGAAGTAGCATCAAAAGAATCTTGCGACGAAATGATTAAAATATTGCTAAATCAAAAACTAAATTCTATTATACCGGCTTTATTACCAACTGATATAAAAGTAGCTCACAAAACTGGTTCAATTAACGGCGTTGTGCATGATTCTGGAATTGTATTCCTTCCGAATGATAAAAAATATATTTTAGTTATTTTGTCAAAGAATTTAAAAAGCAATGATCAGGGAGTAGAAACTGAAGCAAAAGTATCAAAACTAATTTATAATTATGTGATGCAATAAAAACAAATGAGAAATAATTTTTATAATTTAAATTTTGGTAGAAAATTTTTGGTGCACACATAAGCAAGAGTATTTAATAAATGGTTAAGGATAAAAATTATTTTGAAAATAATTCAGGATATTGGGAATTAAATTTAATCACCAGAGAATTTTTATTTTCTGAAGAACTAAAAAGATTAATTTATCCAGTAAGTGAAGATGATAATTTATCTTTTGATAGTTTTTTAAAATTTGTTAATGATGAAGATCGAAAAAGTTTAATCCAGTTATTTGAACTTCCTTTAACAAATCAAAAAATATTTTCAATAGATTTCAGAATTACAAACCATAATAATGCAGCTCAGCATTTGTGTTTTAAAGGAGAAGTAAAAACCAACGATAAAAATCAACCGATTAAAATTAGCGGATTTGGATTTGATATTTCAGTGCAAAAAAATAATGAAAGAAAATTAGAAGCTCAAATTCAAATAATCCAAATTTTATCCAGTGCAAAAATACTTAATGAGGTTGTGCAAAATATTTTAAAGATTATTTGCGAAAGCACTAATTGGCTTATTGGCGAATTATGGCTTCCAGATTATTCTGCAAACTTATTAAATTTAGAAGGAAACTGGTCAAGTCCTAACATAAATGCTGATGAATTTATTGAAGTAAGTAAAAGATGCAAATTTGGATTTGGCGTTAGTTTACAAGGTAGAGTTTGGGAAAGCGGTGAAGCTTCGTGGAGCAGTAATATTGTTGATGATCAGTTTTTCCCAAGGACTAACCTAGCTGCGAAATTAAATCTTAAAACTGCATTAGCATTTCCGATAAAATCATTGAATAAGATTTTGGGGATAATGGCATTTTATAAAAATAATTTCTTTGAACCGGATAATGAATTTTTAAATATGCTTGATTTCATAGGTAGTCAAATTGGTGATTTTATTGAGCGTGAAAAAAATGAACCAACTTTTCATGAAAGCGAAGGACTATATAAAACGCTTGTAGAAATTTCGCCGGACGCAATAACTTATACAGATCTTAGCGGCAAAATTCTTTTTTGTAATCAACAAGCGGCAGAACTTTTTGAATTTAATTCAGTTGAAGAATTAATAGAACAAAATATTTATGCATTCACCGCACCTGAAGATCAGAATAACGCAATAAGAAATGAAAATGCAACCATTGAACTTGGTAAAACTAAAAATATCGAATATACTTTACTTAAAAGAAACGGTGCTAGGTTTAATGCTGAAGTTAATACTTCAATTGTAAGAGATGTTTCTGGAAAACCAAAAGCTTTTATTGGTGTAATTAGAGATATTACAAAAAGGAAACTTGCTGAAGAAGAAATAAAAATTAGAATTGAGCAGCAAGCGAAAATTGCGGAATTTGGACAATTTGCTTTAGCTGGACACGACGTTCGAAAAATAATGAATCGAGCAATTGAAATTTTAGTTAATACTCTTAAAGTAGAATTTTGCGAATTACTTGAACTTCTTCCCGATGATAAAACATTATTATTAACTGCTGGTTACGGTTGGAAAAAAGGTTCTATGATGAAAACCAAATTAAATTCCGGAATTGATTCGCATGCCGGATTTACTTTACTTTCTGATGAACCGATTGTTGTTGAGAATTTTTATTCTGAAAAAAGATTTAAAGCATCAAAATTATTAAAAGATCATAAAGTAATTTCGGGAATTACTGTTGTAATCAAAGGTAAAAATAAACCATTCGGAATCCTTGGTCTGCACAGCACTAAACCTAGATTATTTACTAAAAACGATTCACATTTTCTTCAAGCTGCAGCTAATATTCTTGCAATGGGCATTGAAAGAAAAAATGTTGAAGATGAATTAGCAAAATCACTAAAAATATCCAAACAACTTCAACTGCAAGCAGAAGAAAGTAAAAACCGATTGCAGCTGCTCTCAGAAGCAAGTATAATTTTAAATTCCTCTTTAAATTATTTCCAAACAATTACTAATGTTGCAAATCAGATTGTTCCATCCATTGCAGATTTATGTATAATTGATTTGATTGAAAGAGAAGAAGTTCGAAATATAATTGTATCAAATCCTGAACTTAGTAGTAAGGTTGAAATTAAGAATTTGGAAAGGACAATCGCAAATGATTTTTATTCCAATATAAGAATCACAAAAATATTAGAATTGAACGAATCAAAATTATTCAACCAAATAGATGATCTAATTTATTATTGGAACGTGCAAGAAATCGAATTATTAAATATTATTAAAAATTTAAAATTTAATTCAGCGGAAATTATACCTATAAGAATAAGAGGCAGAATAATTGGATCAATCAATTTATTATCCTGTAAAAATAATTTTAATTATGCTGCTGCAGATATAAAATTTATAGAAGACATGGCAAGGCGAATGTCTACAGCAATAGAAACATCAAGATTATTTGGTGAATCGAAATTATTGAATGAAAAATTAAATAGAAAAGCTAAAGAACGTACTGAAGAATTAGAAATATCAAATACGGAACTTGAAGTTGAAATAAAATTAAGAAAAAATATTATTAAGGATTATAATGATTTAGTTGCGCAGCAATCAGGTATCCTTGAGCTTCTTCAAAAGTCGGAAATTGAAGCGAACCAGATGCAGTTTATGCATGAATTAATATTGTTAGTCCCTCGGGTTTTGCACAATGAATATTGCGGTATATTTGAATTTCAAGCTGAAAATAAAAAATTTATATTGCGTGCCGGCATTGGATGGAATCCAACTGATGTTGGAAGCTTAAAAATTGATGTAAAACCAGAATTTCAAGAAGGTTATATATTATTAAATAATGAAAATCTAATTGTCGAAAATTATGAAAGCAATAATAAATTTATTTTGCATCAGTCTTTGTATAATAACAACGTTAAAATTGGTTTAAGTGTATTGATAAAAAATAAAAATAAGAATTATGGGGTGTTAAGTATATACTCTGTAAAAAATAATAACTTTACTCATGACGAAATTAGATTTATAAAAGTTATTTCTTACATTCTTACAAAAGTTTTAGAAAAATAATTAGGGATAAAATTTTTCATGTAGTCCTTTTATCTACAAAAATAATCTTAAAACTACTACAGCATAATTGTTTTTACTATATTATTTTTTTATATAAAGTTTTCAATTTGCAAATTAGAAATTTGAGTTTACTTTAAAAACAGTAAAGCTGGGGAAAGATTTTTTCTTTTTTCTCAGTTAATGGCATTCATTGTTGCTAGTGTATACTTAAGAATTTCAAAAATTAAAATAATATTTTATTAATTAACGGTTAGATAAATGCGGATATTTATTTTAGAAGAACATGCAATACTTAAAGAGGGTTTAATAAGAATTCTTAATAACCAACCTGGTTATGAAGTTGTGGGGACAGCAAATTCTTCAGAGGAATTATTTTCCAAATTGAATGGGCTTAATATTGATTTAATAATATTAGGATGTACTTTTGCCGGTAAATTTGAAACCGACATTATAGATCTCCTTAAAAACAATTTCGCTAAAGTAAAAACTTTAATATTGTGTGAACACTCTTCAAATTTATTTGCCTTAAGATTTATTAAAGCCGGCGCATCTGGTTTCATTTCAAAAAAAATCAGTGTTGAAGAATTTTTAGATGCATTAATTAAAATTAAAAGCGGGCAGAAATATATTGAATCTAATTTGTCATCTTATATTGATGCAAATTCATTAGGCAATAATTCAATATTACCGCATGAAAAATTATCAAATAGGGAGATGGAAGTTTTAAGATTAATTGCAAATGGGAAAAAGATAAGTAAAATTGCAGCCGATTTATCTTTAAGTATAAATACAATTTCCACTTATAAATCTAGAATATTTGAAAAATTAAATATGAAATCTACTGCTGAAATTATCCGGTATGTTTTTGAACACAACCTAATTTAGTCATCAATTGTTTTTTCTCTTTTGAAATATTATTATTATCAAAATAAAATTAAGAGAAATTATTGAAAGTAATTATACAACTTCTTCACTTCAATTTACGTTTTTAAAATCGTCATTTATATTCTTAATATATTTAGTCCATAATATGTCTTCGTGCATTGGATTAAATATTTTAACTTCATTTGCGGATCAATCAGAATATCATAGAACATAAAAACTTTAAAAAGTTTCTCTATTAGTATTTTATTATTAAGTATAATGCTCACGATTAATAAAATTTAATCAAATGACTCGGAAGCTTTATTTAAACTGAATAGATAATTTAATAAGTGATATAAAATGGAAAAAAGAATTAAGTTATTGATGCTGGAGGACAGCAAAGAAGACGCAGAAATAATTAGGAACGAACTATCAAAAACTGGCTTTGACTTTGTAATTAAGTTAGTTGATAATAAAACTGATTTTGAAAAAACATTGATTGAGTTCGAGCCGGAAATTATTCTTTCAGATTATTTAATGCCCGGGTTTAATGGACTTGCAGCTTTAAAATTAGTTAAAGAAAAAGCATTGGATATTCCTTACATATTTGTTTCCGGGCATATTGGTGAAGACCTTGCAATTGAAGCTTTACACAATGGTGCCACCGATTATGTGCTGAAAGATAAATTGTCAAAGCTAAATCCGACAATTATCAGAGTTCTAAAAGAAAAAGAAGAAAAACAAAAAGTTAAGGAAATAGAAATTGAGTTAAGAGAATCGGAAGAAAAATATCGAACGATTGTAAATAGCTTAAATATTATTCTTTTCATTTTTGATTTTAATGGAATTATAAAATTTGTACAAGGTAAAGGTTTAGAAAGTTTAAATTTGAAAGTTGAAAACTTAATTGGTTCTTCTATTAAGTACAGTTATAAAAAAATTAAGATTCAAACGAATGAAGGTATAATCATTTCGGGGGAAGAAGCATTTCATAATGTACTAGAAGGAAATGTAGTACATGGAATATCAAATTTTCAAAACCGTTATTTTGAGATAAAACTGGTTCCGCAAAAAAATGAAATTTATAATAGAGTTGTCGGTATTGTAAATGATATTACAGAATTGGTGGAATTAAATGATAGATTAAAAGAAAGCGAGGAACGTTATCGAAATATTTATGAGAACGCTCCAATTGGTATTTTAAGTTTTTCCAACAATGGAAAGCTTTTAAATGCAAACCCAGCTTTCCAAAATATATTAGGATTTGATGAATCAGAATTGCAAAAATTATCTATCAGCGATTTAACTTTTAATGATGATTTTACTGTCAGCAATAATAATTTTACTGAAATGAAATTAAATAAAAAAGATCTTGTTCAGTTTGAAAAAAGATATGTTAAGAAAAATAAAGAAGTTATTTGGGCAAATGTTACTGCATCGGCAATTCGCGACGAAAAGAAAAATTTTCTTTACACAATTACAATGGTTGAAGATATTACTAATAAAAAAAATGCTGAGAATGAAATTAAGGAAAGTGAAGAAAGATTTAGACAACTAGCTGAAAATATCAGCGAAGTTTTTTGGATGAGTGATCCGTTAAAAGAAAAAATTATTTATGTTAGTCCGAGCTATGAAAAAATTTGGGGAAAACCTAGAAATCAACTATATGAAAATTCTAAAATTTGGATTGATTCAATTCTAAAAGAAGATTGGGAAAAAATTGGCAGCAATTATATTGAAAGACAAAATAATAACGAATACGATGTTGAATACAGAATAATTAATTCAGATGGTAAAATCAGATGGATTAGAGATAGAGCTTTCCCAATTCTAAATGACAAAAAAGAAGTTTATAGGATTGCCGGCATTGCGGCTGATATAACTGAAGTTAAAAATGCAATTGAACAGATAATAAATGCAAAAGAAAAAGCTGAAGAAGCAGATAAATTAAAGTCAGAGTTTTTAGCTCAAATGTCTCACGAAATTCGTACACCAATAAATACAATTTTAAATTATAATTCATTGATCAAAGAAGAGCTATTAAATCAAAATGGAATTAAATGGGCATCGGCTTTTAATTCAATCGATATAGCTGGTAAAAGATTAATAAGAACTATTGATTTGATACTTAATATGTCGATGATTCAAAGCGGCAAAGTTGAAATAAATTCTGAGTATGTAAATATGTATTCTCTGTTAATTCAATTAGTAAATGAATTTAAAATCATTGCACAAGAGAAAAAATTGGAATTAAACCTTAACAATATATCAATGAATACTATAATAAATTCAGATGAATATATTGTTACTCAAATTTTCCAAAACTTGATTGACAATGCAATAAAATATACTAAGCAAGGAAAAGTTGAAGTAAATGTTTATAACAATGATGAAAATAAATTATGCGTTGATATAAAAGATACTGGAATTGGGATTTCAGAAAAATATCTTTTGCAAATCTTTGAACCTTTTACACAAGAGGACACCGGATATTCGAGAAGATATGAGGGAGTAGGACTTGGGTTAGCATTAGTCAAGAATTATGCTCATTTGATTCATGCTAAAATAACGGTTGAATCTGAAAAAAATAAAGGCTCTGTTTTCCGAATAATTTTTAATTAAAAATCATTTTAATTGTAGATATTTCCGCTACAAATAATCAAAATTAAACTTATTATATTTTTGCTAATGATATTTAGAAAACTGATAATGATTTTTTCAAATAAATATTTAATTAGTTCTTTTTTATTCCGGGAATTTAATGGACGAAAATAAAAAAATTGAATGGCTAAATGAACAATTAAGTAAGCTCCATCAAGAAGTTTCTTATTTAAGGGTGCGAGATAAAAAATTTAAAAAAATTGAAGATGAATTAAACCTTTCACAAAACAGTTTTAGAAACATTATTTATGAACTGCCTTTTCCAGCTGAAGTTTTCGATGCACAAGGTTACAGCATGCTTATTAATCGAAGTTTTCTTGAAATGTGTAGAATTCCATCGGAAGAATTGATATTAAATAAATATAATATTCTAAAAGATTCTTCAATAAAAAAAATAGGTATTGAAAAGGAAATAAAAGCAGTTTTTTCCGGAGAGATAATTATCCTTCCCAAAGTTGTAATTAAATTTGATGAGTTTAGAAAAAAATTCGGAATTCAAAGAAGAGACGAAGCATTATTTGAGCTAACCTTGTTTCCTGTCTTTAATAACAAAGGAAATATTTATCAAGTTGTAGTAATATGGAAAGACATAACACAACTTTATCATGAAGAAAATCAATTACATCTTTTAATATCTGCATTGAACGCTTCAATAAATGGAATTGTAATTACTAATAAATCTGGAAATATTATTTGGGTTAATGAAGCTTTTGCTCAACTGACTGGTTATAATAAGTATGAAGTATTTGGAAAAAATCCTAAATTTTTAAAATCCGGTAAGCAGGATAAAGAATATTACAAAAATCTTTGGGACACAATATTATCCGGAAAAGTTTGGAAAGGAGAAATTGTAAATAGAAGAAAAGATGGATCTGAATACATTGAATATGAAACAATCACTCCAATAATTACTGCAAATGGTGAAGTGGAAAATTTTATTGCAATTAAAACAGATTTAACAGAACAGAAAAAAAATGAAATAGAATTAAAGAAGTTAAATCGTGCCCTTAAAACTATAAGTTCTTGTAATAGTGTTCTCATCCATTCTACATCTGAATCAGAATTAGTAAAGGAAATCTGCCGTGTTATTATTGAAGTTGGGGAATATTATTTCACTTGGATAGGATTATTGGATTTAACTCCAGGTACATTCATAACTCCGGTTGCGTATTCTGGATTTGATAAAGGTTATCTAAATATTTTAGGCTCAAATTTAAAAGAGAACAAAAAAATAATCAGTCCATTACTAAAAGCAATAAAAGAAAAGAAAATTCAAATTGTTAAAAATATTTCGGAATCAATTGATTTTTCACCTTGGAAAGAAGAGGCAATAAACCGGGGATATTCATCAGTTATTGTGCTGCCATTAATTATAAATGATGAATCAAGTGGCGTGTTATGCATCTATAGTAATTTTGCCGATGCTTTTAATGAAGAAGAAATAAATTTACTTGAAGAACTTGCTAATGATTTATCATTCGGTCTAAATACCATTAAAATAAATTACGAAAAGAAAAAAACTTTAGAAGAACTACGTAAAAGCGAGCAGCTTTATCGCTCATTATTTGAAGAAGATATTGCAGGGCATTATATTTCTACACCAGGCGGTAAAATAATCAATTGTAATCCTGCATTCTTAAAAATATTTGGATTTAAAACGTTGGAAGAAGCAAAAGGCTTCAATTCGGTCAAACTACATGCTTCACCGGAAACGCGATTAAAATTTATTGAAAAGCTGAAACAAGAAAAGAAAATTGAAAATTTTGAGTCTGTTGGTTTTAGCACCGATGGAAAACAAATATTTACCATAGAAAATGTTTGGGGAACTTTTAATGATAATGGTGAATTATTAGAAATTAAAGGTTATTTATATGATATAACAAAAAGGAAATTAGCTGAATTAGCATTAAAAGAATCTGAAATTAAATTTCGAGAACTAGTTGAAAATATTGATGAGGTAATTTATTCGGTGGACCTAAATTGGAATATAACTTATGTAAGTCCGGCAATAAAAAAATTTAGCGGTTATTCACCTGAAGAATTACTTGGGAAAGAATTTTCAAAATTATTATCGCAGACAGAAATTCAAACAATGAAAAATACTTTTAATTCATTTCTTATTGGAAAAAATGATTCTACTGAATGCAAAATTATTTCAAAAAGTGGTGAACAAAGGTGGGTAAAATATTCAGGTCATCCAATCTTAAAAGAAAAAAAAATAATTGGTTTCCAAGGTGTATTGACAGATATAACCGAATTAAAAGAAGTTGAAGAAAATTTAATTAACGCAAAAGAAAAAGCTGAAGAAGCAGATAAAATTAAATCAGAATTTTTAGCTCAAATGTCTCACGAAATTAGAACGCCAATAAATATTATGCTTAGTTATAATTCTTTAATCAAAGAA
>DAIEML010000043.1 GCA_027349615.1 Ignavibacteriales bacterium
AAAACGCAATACTAATTGTTGAATTTGCCAAGGAGCGCGTAAACCAGGGCGTGCCGCTCGTTCAAGCGACGATAGCCGCGGCAAGGCTCCGTTTGCGCCCGATTCTAATGACGTCGCTTGCGTTCATTCTCGGAGTTTCGCCTTTGGCAGTTGCCGCCGGCGCCGGAGCGCAGGCAAGGCAGACCATCGGCTGGACGGTTATCGGCGGAATGCTTGCCGCAACTCTGCTTGCAATCTTTATCGTCCCGGTACTGTTTGTTACGATTACTAGGATAGCGTACGGCAAAGAGAAATTAGCCGAGCTTGAAGCGAAAGGACTGCAGGATAATAACATTGCGCCGGAGACAGGGGAATAAATTAAAATTTATTTAAAGATTAATTCAACTTCTTAAATTATTTTTTAATATAAGTTTCAAGAGGAACGTGCTTAAGAGTTTCTTCTAAAAGTTGATCAAGGTCCAAGAGCAAATAATTTTTTTCTTCATATTGTATTTTTCCAGTAATTAAAGATTTCGTTTGAATAGGGACAAATTTTAATTGATTCAACATAGCTCTGCTCACTGCGATATAATCAACAATTCTGTTAACGAACAAAGCAATTTTATTTTCATTATGGTTTATAAGAATTAAATATTTTGATCCATAATTTTTAGAATATTTAGACTTTTCATTATAATTAAATTCAATCGCCGGGATAATTTCATCATGGTAGCGAATTGAGTTATTTGTATAATCAAAGAAGAGCTGCGAATGATTTAATTCTTTCGTGCTTATTATTGTTAAAACTTTATTGATATCAAGGCAGAACTCTTTCCTCATAATATTAAAAACAATAAAGCCTTTCGGAATTTCAGTTTGTGCAGTATAATTATCTTCAATCATAATTTTTAACTTTAAGTAATTAATGTTTTAGTCTTTACTTCTGAAACTCAAAAAATATACCGAAAACTGTTCCTTTTTTTTCGATAATTTTAAGAGAAAAATTATTATGCAAATCTGTAATTGAGTCCAATAATTAAATACTCGTCAATTAATTATACTTTAAAATGCAATTCATGCTTTGTAACAAAGGTTTAATAAATTCTAATTGGAAAAAGATTTTGAGCGAAATAATTCAAAAAAGGAATGAATTCGATATTTGTATTGATACTATAATACGAATTAAATTTGGGTGAGTTAATCCTTACCGGTAAATTTCAATATCTCACCGATTTTTTATTCTTAAAATGCTTATTCAAAATTAGCTTTACAAAGTGTTAATAATCTTTTTAGAAATTTTTTATTTTATTAATTTTAACTGAACATTACAATTTTATTTACTACAAATATTTTTAATATCGTATGACAACAAAAAATACCGACCTTTCTTCTTTAAAAATTGATCGATCAGAAAAAAAATCCACGCAGGGATCTAAAAAAAATATATTAATTATATTTTCGGTTTTAATAATTTTAATTGCTGCACTTTTAGGATATACTTTTTTAAGTCATGAATTTAATTCAGAAGTTGAAGTGAAGCTCGTCCAGGTTTCGCTTCAAACTCCGGCTCAAACAAATGCAGTTTTTACAGCAAGCGGTTATGTAGTGGCGCAAAGAAAAGCTGCGGTTGCTTCTAAAGGAACCGGAAGATTAATTTATCTTGGTGTTGTTGAAGGCGATAAAGTAAAAAAAGATCAAATTATTGCAAAACTTGAAGACAGCGATGTTAAAGCTCAATTAGCGGAAGCAAAAGCAAACCTTGAATTGCAGCAAGCAAATTTATCCGATACAAAAAATACTTTTGAAAGACAAAAAGCTTTATTCAAAACAGGCTCTGGCACTCAAGCAGACTTAGACGCTGCCGATGCAAATTACAAACGTGTATTAGCTTCAATTGATGTTGCAAAAGCACAAGTTCAATCGGCAGAAGTTGCATTAGAAAACACAATTATTCGTGCACCGTTTGACGGAACAGTCCTTACCAAAAATGCTGATGTCGGAGAAATCGTTGCGCCGCTTGCTGCTGGTGTAAATTCAAAAGCCGCAGTTGTCACAATTGCTGATATGAGCTCACTTCAAGTTGAAGCCGATGTTTCAGAATCTAACCTTGAAAAAATTTCATCGAACCAGGATTGTGAAATTATTCTTGATGCATATCCTGGGCACAGCTATCCTGGCTATGTCGCCAAAATAGTTCCAACAGCTGATAGAACAAAAGCAACAGTTATGGTAAAAGTCGGATTTAAAAATTATGATAACCGCGTTCTCCCGGAAATGAGTGCAAAAGTAATTTTCTTATCGAAAGAGATAAAAGAATCATCCCGCAATCAGCAGCCGGTTCTTGTTATTCCAAACTCTGCTATTGCTCAAAGAAATGGGCAGCAAATTGTGTTTAAAGTTAATAATAACAAAGCAGTGGAAGTTAGAATAACCCCAGGTCAAAATTTCGATTCTTATGTTGAAATAAAATCAGGTTTGCAAAACGGCGATATGATAATCGATAATGTAAATGATAAAATACAAAACGGATTAAAAGTAAAAGTCAGTGAATAATAAAATATAAATTCAATAAATTTTAATGAAATTATTGGAGACAATATGTCGGATATAATTCAGGTTCAAAACGTTTTCAAATCCTATTGGCGTGATAGTTTGGAAATTCCTGTTCTAAATAATATTACTTTAAATATTAAACAAGGAGAATTCCTCGCATTGATGGGGCCATCCGGTTCCGGTAAAACTACATTGCTGAATTTAATTTCCGGAATTGACAAGCCATCAAACGGAGTAATCAATGTAAATGGGACTGATATTGCCAAGCTGAACGAGTCTGCTCTTGCGAAATGGCGGTCAAATAACATTGGTTTTGTTTTTCAATTCTATAATTTAATTCCGGTTTTAACTGCTTACGAAAATGTAGAATTGCCGCTTCTTCTAACAAAACTTACAAAAGTCGAAAGGAAACAACATGTTGAAACCGCTTTGAACATAGTCGGCTTAAACGATCGAATGGATCATTATCCAAAGCAACTTTCCGGCGGACAAGAGCAGCGTGTTGCCATTGCACGTGCAATCGTTACTGATCCAATTATTTTAGTAGCCGATGAACCGACAGGTGATCTTGATAAAAACTCCGCTGAAGAAATCCTAACTCTTATGGAACGATTGAATAAAGAATTTAATAAAACAATTGTAATGGTTACACACGATCCTCATGCGGCATCTAAGGCACATAGTATTCGTCATCTTGAAAAGGGAGATTTAATTCTGGAGAACGTATGAAAATTTTAAAATTGATTTTCAAAAATACATTACGACATAAGCTGAGAACTTCATTAACGATTATTGGAATTTCTATTGCAGTAATTGCGTTTGGACTATTGAGAACTGTCGTAAGTGCATGGTATCAAGGTGTTAATGCAGCTTCAGCAGATCGCTTAATTGTTCGTCAGGCAGTTTCATTCATCTTTCCGCTGCCCTATTCTTATCTTGAAAAGATAAAGCAAGTTCCTGGAGTTAAAGAAGTTACTTTTGCAAATTGGTTCGGTGGAATCTATAAAGACCGCAGCAACTTTTTTGCACGCCTTGGTGTTGATGCAAATACTTACTTCGATGTTTACAACGAGTTTGTTGTTTCGCCAAGTGAAATGGATACTTTTAAAAAAGAAAGGAATTCCTGTATTTTGGGAGCCGATATTGCTAAAAAATTTAATATTAAAGTTGGCGATATAATGACTCTTGAAGGAGACATTTATCCTGGTAATTGGGAATTTGTGGTTGCAGGAATTTACAAACCGAAATTTAAAACTACTGACGCGACTCAAATGTTATTTCATTGGACTTACATTGATGAGCGAATGAAACAAGAAATGCCCGGTCGTGAAGGTGATGTCGGCTGGTATGTTGTTCGGATTAATGATCCTTCAAAATCTGCAATCATCTCACAACAAATTGATGGTTTATTTGCAAATTCT
Source organism: Ignavibacteriales bacterium (assembly GCA_027349615.1). Next base: position 3,954 of record DAIEML010000043.1, read on the forward strand.
CCTGCTGAAACAAAGACGGAAACAGAAAGTGCATTTCAACAGGGATTTATTCAAGCATCAAGCGCGATAATTACTTCAATGAATTTTATGTCATTTGTAATTATCGGAATTATTATGCTTGTTCTTGGAAATACGATGATAATGTCTGCTCGCGAAAGAACCCGAGAATACGCTGTTCTTAAAACTCTTGGATTCAGCGGAAAACATTTAGCCGGAATAATAATGGGTGAATCACTTTTAATTTCATTTTTAGGTGGATGCTTAGGAATATTAATGACTTATCCAATTGTTGATGGATTTAGCCGGTTTATACCCAAAGGCATGTTCCCGGTTTTCGAAGTTGAAACAGTTGTTGTTCTGCTCGCAGTTGGTGCGGCAATATTTATTGGAGTTGCAGCGGCAATCTTTCCAATTCAGCGAGCACTTAGAACTAAAATTGTCGATGGTTTTCGCTTCGTTGGATGAGAATTTAATTTTTAAAAGCTCATCATTATAAAAAATTTAAATTGGTAATTTAATTTCTATGAAGGTTTGATAATGAAAATTCCATTGAAATATACTTTAAGAAATTTTAAAACTAGAAAACTTACAACCGGAATAACAATTGCCGGCATAACATTAGTCGTTTTTGTTTTTGCTGCAGTTTTAATGATGGCATATGGAATTGAAAAAACAATGCGGTCAACCGGCTCGCCTGATAATGTTATGATTTTCAGAAAAGCAGCAACTGCGGAAATTTCAAGTATAATTGATCCAGATATTCAAGGCATAATTAGAACATTACCTTATATTGCAAAAACCTCCAATGGCACTCCAATAATTTCTTATGAACCTGTGGTTGTAATCAATTTAAATAAAATTGGAGGCGGTTTAAGTAATATAACTGTTAGAGGTGTCTCACCGACAATTAATGATTTACGTCCGCAAGTAAAAATTGTACAAGGAAGAATGTTTAAATGGGGAATGCGTGAATTAATTGTAGGCGAAGCAATTGCTAAAACTTTTTACGGTGCGCAGGTTGGCAGTTATGTAAAATTTGCAGGCGATAACTGGAAAATTGTTGGAATATTTTCTTCTGACGGAAGCGGTTTTGATTCGGAAATGTGGGGCGATTCATTTCAATTGTTAAGCGCTTTTAATAGAGGCACAACTGTTTCAACAGTTACTTTTAAATTAGACAATCCGAATAATTTTGAAAGCTTCAAAAAAGTATTTGAATCCGACAGACGGCTTCAGCAATTTGAGCCGCAGATTGAACAAAAATATTTTGAATCACAATCCGAACTAATGGCAACTTTTACAAGAGTGTTTGGAATTTTTCTAACAATTATTTTCAGCTTTGGTGCAACTATCGGAGCGATGATAACAATGTATTCTGCAGTTGCAAATCGTACAGTTGAAATCGGGACTTTGCGTTCACTTGGATTCAGCCGGAGAAATATTCTATCTGCTTTTTTAATTGAATCTTTATTTATAGCTTTAATTGGATGTGCCGCCGGATTATTTCTTGCTTCGTTTTTACAGTTATTTTCTATTTCAACTTTAAATTATGGTTCCTTTGCAGAACTAACTTTTTCGTTTGCACTTTCACCGTCAATTATAATTATTTCAATAATCTTTGCAATCATAATGGGTTTTGTTGGCGGCTTTTTGCCATCTCTAAGAGCAGCGAGAATGAATATTGTAAATGCATTAAGAGCAGGATAATAATTTTTAGTCAAAATAATTTCCCAATTAAATTTTTTTAGTTGATGAAAGAAATTTATATTTAATGCATAGCTCTCCTTTAAATATTTATTTAACTAAAATTTACCAGGAGTTAAATGCATTATTTAGAAAATTTACTGCAGCAAACAAATGATTTTGTCTGGGGAATTCCCCTTCTTGTTCTTCTTTTCGGTACGCACATTTTCTTAACATTCAGATTAAAATTTATTCAACGCTATATTGGAAAAGCTATAAAAATTTCATTTTCGAGAAGCAAAGAAGGTGAGGGAGATATTAGCCAATTCGGCGCTTTAACTACTGCTTTAGCGGCAACCATTGGAACCGGAAACATTGTTGGAGTTGCAACGGCAGTTGCAGCTGGCGGTCCCGGCGCTGTTTTATGGATGTGGCTTACTGGCGTTTTCGGAATTGCGACAAAATATTCTGAAGCTGTACTTTCAGTAAAATATAGAATTACAACCAAGAATGGTTTAATGGCTGGCGGACCAATGTATGTTCTTGAACGAGGATTAAAAAAGAAATGGCTCGCTGTAATATTTGCTGTCTTAACGGCAATCACTGCTTTTGGAATTGGAAATATGGTTCAGGCAAATTCAATTTCATCTTTAGTTAACGAAACATTTAAAATATCGCCTTGGATAACCGGCATTATAATGACTTTATTGACAGGCATTGTAATTATCGGTGGAATAAAATCCATTGCAAATGTTTGTGAGAAATTAGTTCCATTTATGGCAGTGTTTTATATACTTGGATGTATTTTACTTTTAATAATGAATTTCAATTCTCTTCCAGCAACAATTCAATTAATATTTACTAGTGCATTCAGCGGACATGCAGTAGTCGGTGGATTTATCGGTGCTGGAATGCGCGAAGCCATAAGATATGGAATTGCAAGAGGATTATTTTCAAATGAATCAGGTTTAGGCAGTGCTCCAATTGTAGCCGCAGCTGCACAAACAAAAAATCCAATCCGCCAGGCATTAGTTTCTTCTACCGGAACTTTTTGGGACACTGTTGTTGTTTGCGCTTTAACAGGATTGGTTGTTGTTAATTCCGGCGAATGGATGAAAGGTTTGAATGGTGCATCATTAACAAAAGCAGCTTTTACGGATTTGCCGGTTGTTGGTCCAATTGTTTTAACTATTGGGCTTTTAACTTTTGTGTTCTCTACTATTTTAGGTTGGTCTTATTATGGTGAAAAAGCAGCCGAATATTTATTAGGTGAAAAAGTTATTAAACCTTATCGCTGGCTTTGGGTTGTCTTTGTAATGATTGGTTCTGTTTTATCATTAAATGTTGTTTGGTCATTTGCTGATATTACTAATGGATTGATGGCTGTACCAAATTTAATATCTTTGATATTACTAAACGGAGTTATCGCTGCCGAAACTAAAAAATACCTATGGAGCGGTAACCTAGATAAATCAGTCTCAGATTAAAATTATTTAAAATAAAAATCGCTTACAATTTATTTGTGAGCGATTTGATTATTAAAGACAACAACTTTAAGCGTTATAAGTTGAAGACGATGTTTCGCCACCTCTTCCTGTCCAATTTGTATGGTAAAATTCTCCTCTTGGTTTATCAATTCTTTCATACATATGCGCGCCAAAATAATCTCGCAATGCTTGAAGAAGATTTGCAGGCAATCTTTCGTTTCTAAAACCGTCGAAATATTCTAGAGCAGTTGACATCGCCGGAACCCAAATTCCATTAAGTACTGCCGAAGAAATAACTCTCCTCCAACTTTCTTCAGCTTCCTCAATTTTAGATTTAAAAAATGGATCTAACAGAAGATTTGATAAATCTTGATTGTTATCGAACGCGTCCTTTATTTTTCCTAAAAATATTGAACGAATTATTCAGCCGCCGCGCCACATTAATGCAATTCCGCCGTAATTTAAATTCCAATTATATTCTTTTGCCGCAGCCTTCATCAGCAAATATCCTTGCGCGTAGGAAACAAGCTTTGAAGCATAGAGAGCTTTTTCCAAATCTTTTATAAAAATCTTTTTATCGCCTTGAAAGTTTATTTTCGGTTCTCTAAAAACTTTTGAAGCTTCAACCCTTTCTTCTTTAAATGAAGATAACGCTCTTGCAAAAACCGCTTCGCCAATTAATGTCAGCGGAACTCCTAAATCTAGTGCAGCTATTCCAGTCCATTTGCCTGTTCCTTTTTGTCCGGCGGAATCAAGAATTTTATCAACTAGTGGATAACCATCGGCATCTTTGAATGCAAGAACATCTCTTGTAATTTCAATCAGATAACTATTTAACTCTCCGTTATTCCAATCATCAAAAACTAAATTCATTTCCTCGGCGCTCATACCTAAAAGATTTTTCATAATCTGATAAGATTCTGAAATTAATTGCATGTCGCCATATTCAATTCCGTTGTGAACCATTTTTACAAAATGACCAGCACCATTTTCACCAACCCAGTCGCAGCATGGTGAACCGTCTTCCACTTTAGCGGCTATCGATTGAAAAATTGGTTTTACAAACTGCCATGCTTTAGGATTGCCTCCAGGCATAATTGAAGGGCCTTTTAACGCACCTTCTTCTCCGCCAGAAACGCCAGAACCGATAAATAATAATCCTTTGCTTTCCAAAAATTTTGTTCTTCGGATTGAATCCGGGAAATAAGAATTTCCTCCATCAATAATTATATCTCCATCATTTAAATATGGAATTAGCAAATCAATAAAATCGTCCACAGCTTTACCAGCTTTTACCATCAGCATAATTTTTCTTGGGCTTTTAAGAGAATCAACAAGTTCTTTAATAGAACGTGTTCCAATAATATTTTTATTTTTTGCTCTTCCATTTATAAATGCATCTACTTTTTCAACTGTTCGGTTAAAAACAGAAACAGTAAATCCTTTACTTTCCATATTCAAAACTAAATTTTCACCCATCACAGCTAAACCGATTAAGCCGATATCCGCTTTGTTCATTTCTCAACTCCAATTATTTAAATTCTTAATAAAAATTCTAAAAAACATAAAAGACATTTCAAATATAATAATTGTATTTCTCTTTTGAATTCTCATTTTGATTGAATAAAAAGTATATCTTCAAAATGAAACTGCAATTTCTTTAAATAATTTTATATGAAATACTTAATAAGTAGTAAAAAATTTTTATTGCTAATTTTCTGTAACAAACCAAGCCACTATCTCAGAATGATGCTGTAATAATTACATCCTCTGTAGCTATTTTTTCCACATGTATCTTTATTCAAAATATTAAAGGTCATTTTTTACCGACCTATCTTGGCACAATCGTTGGCGTTGTAAACGTGAATTGAAACATAATTAAAGGCAATTCAAATAACTTTTTATAATAAGGTGCCGCAATGAAAAAAATAATTCTTTCAATATTTTCAGTTGCCCTTTTAATATTTGCTGGATGTACTGAAAACGTAACAAGCGTAAATACACCAGTAACATCCAAAAAACAAATCCTTAAAGTTGTTGGCAAAGATGGATTAAATTTAGGATTGTTAAATGCTCTCACAAGGACAAAGTCAATTACTGGCGACCTAGGCGGTTTTATGTTTCTCGGCGGAAGAAATAATTCAGAAAATTTTCCAGTTTCTTATTTTGTTACCTTAACAATTCCTCCAAAAGCTTTCTCTGGTAAAACCGATATTTCAATGACATTGGATCTAGAAAATGCTGCAATTGTTTTTACTCCTCACATGGTTTTTAATAAACCATTAAATTTAAACCTTACTTTTACAGGTTTGGATTTATCTTCACTAGATTTAAGCAAGGGAAATGTTGGTTTCTATTATGTTGATGATGAAGGCAACTTTACTCCGGTACAAAACAGTGGAATTATTATAAATTCAAGTACTGGCACACTTGGTGTTTTAAATGCAAAGATAAATCATTTTTCAAGGTATGCATTCGCTCAGTAACTATAAGATTATTATAAAAAATTTTGAAACAATTTTATGAGTTGAAATTGAAAATTTTTGGCGAAAATAGAGAAAAGCTTCTTGAAAAGATTTTGCATAAGTTTTTTGATAATAGTGATGTGGAAGAATTTAAAACAAAATCTTTTTTAACAAGATCTTTATCAGATAAAAATACCGGCAAATCAATTAGCGATGATAACCAGGTTAATATTGAAATTAATAATTATTTTAAAATTACCTCTCAAATCGATCTTATTATTACCTTTGCTGAGATCAATCTATCAACTAACAAACTATTAGAATTACTTTTACAACTCGGAAAATTTTCCATAACTACTTCGGAATTTTCATCGGCGGTTTATATTTATGAAAAGATTCTCGGCATAACTAAATCAAATAAAAATTTAGATAAGGTCAAAGCAGAATCATTACTTGCTTTAGGAGAAGTATTCAGCAAGCAAGCACTTTGGGCAATAAGCTTAAATTATATTAAAGAAGCTTATACAATTTTTAAAAACTTAAATAATCTAACTGGGCAAATAAATTGTGAAAACCTTTTAGGTTCAATTTACGGAGAAACCGGCAGACTTGATAAATCTAAATTACATTTCGAAAAAGCTTCAAGTTTATTAAAGAAAAAATCTGATAAAAACTTAAATGGGAAGATTAATATTAATCTTGGAATTATAAATACCATTCAAGGTAATTTTGAATTAGCTCTTAAAAATTATAAAAGCGCTCTAACTAATTTTGATCCACAAAAAAATGAAAAACGAATTGCAGAAATTCGGCATAACATCGGGATGTTATATACTAAAACTAAAAAATATAATTTGGCTTTAAGAGAATTCAACAACAGTATAAAGCTTTCTGTAAAGAATGGAGACTTAACAACATTAGGATTTTCTTATCTCAGCAAAGCATTTATTTATACTCAACAAAAAGAATACAAACTCGGAAATTCCTTTGCAGACAAAGCTCTTGAAGTTTGCCATAAAACTAATGATCGTCTTTCCATTGCAGACATTTACAAAGTTAAAGGAATCATTCAAAGAGAAAAGAAAGATTTTTCGCTTTCAGAAAATTATCTTCACACAAGCCTTAGAATTAATAATGAACTAAAAAACGAAATGAATAAAGCTGAAACTGAGTTTGAACTAGGAGTTCTTTATACTCATATGAATAAAAAAGAAGAAAGTAAAAATTTATTCCAAGATGCTTTAAAATATTATTCAAAAATTGGAGCGCAATACGAAGTAAAACAAATTGAGAATTATTTAACTAACTTTAATTGATACCTAGAAATTTATCAAACTACATTTATTTGTAAGAATTCATTCCTTCACAATTACAAAATTTTTTTAAGCCATATCAAAAAAATCACAACTTGAACTGAAGTCTTGTTGTGGTTTTATATTTTTCTTATTATTGATACAATCATTTCAAAAATCATTTTTAATTAATTCAAAGGGCAGATATGTTAAAATTAATAAAAACATTAGCATTGCTATTTTTATTCTTGCCGTTTGCTTCATGTTCAAACGCTGATATATGCAGTTCGAATAATAATTTTCGAATAGATTTTTATTCCGGCGGCGGATTTACCGGAGTTGAATCTGGTATTACAATATCATGCGAAGGTTGGGCAAAATTCTGGAAAAGAAAACCTAATTCAATTAGAGAGACCACGGACAGCTTAAGTGTTTCAAAAGATTCGATGAAAAAAATATCTGAACTAATGACAAATCCTGAACTTTTTACATACAGTAATAAATACTCCGGAAATTACACAACTCACTTAGTGGTGATGAAAGATATTCAAATAAATTCTATATCTTTCAACCAATCTGATACATCGGCGAACTTGCCTGAATCAGTTAAAAATTTAATTTCAGAAATCAAAAACATTAAAAGCGATAAAAATAATTAGGAGATTGCAATGAAAATTTTAAGATACTTTGTTTTTATACTTTCTACTTTAATATTCGTAAATTCATTCGCTGCTCAGCAGAACATTAAGAAAACTAAAAAGACTAATCTTCCTGCTTCTACTCAATCTCTTGTTTCCTTAAATAAAAATTATAATAACATTTCTGCAAACCTTCTAAGGTTCATGAATAAATTAGGATTGAAGCCATCAACAACAAGACTTTATGCTACTAAAACTTTAGCTTCTAATTCAAACATTATGGGTGGAAAGATTTCCCTTCCCTCTCCTGCGGTTTTAAATTCTAATGAAATCAAAAATGTCATTTTAGACAATAAGAACGGAACACCGCGATTAATTGAAGTAAAAACTCCGGCAATTCAAAAAGGGAATTCAGTACAATCAATCGGCAATCCAGTTACTCAAGCAATGAACTTTATGGTAGAGAATAAAGATTTACTTAAAATTTCAGATCCTTTAAATGAATTTAAATTAGAAAGCACAAAAAAAGATAACCTTGGAATGACGCATGTTCGTTATGAACAAATTTACAAAGGCTTAGAAGTTTGGGGAAATGAAGTTTATGTTCATTTTGATAAGCAGGGAAATATTTCTTCACTTACCGGAAGATTTGAACCAACACCGCTTTCTATTAAAGATATTTCTGGTAAGTTGAGTTCTTCAGATGCAGTCAATATAGCTTTAAATGAATTAAAAGCTAGAATGACTGTCAGCGGTTTATCTGATCAGATTCAAAATTTATTAAAATATCACGGGCCATCAGCAAGAAAAATTATTTGGTACGATCATCAACAAGTTCCGCATTTAGCATGGTTCGCTGAAGTTCGTTCGGGACTTTCACAAGATTGGTATTATTTTATTGATGCACAAGACGGTATGATCCTAAATTTTTACAACAACGTTTGTTTTGATGGTGCAACAACTGGCAGCGGAACTGATCTAAACGGAGTAAACAGAACATTTGGTACTTATCAAATTGGTTCTAACTATTATATGATTGATGCATCGCAGCCGATGTTTAATGCGGCACAATCTCAAATTCCTTCCAATCCGGTTGGCGCAATTGCTTGCCTCGATTTACGCAATACAGATTTAACAAGCAATGCACAATATTACTATGTGACTTCTACAAACAACCAGTGGAGTGATGCAACTTCTATTTCAGCAAACTATAATGCAATTACAACTTATAATTATTACCGTACTACATATAATAGAAATTCAATTGACGATAAAGGAATGACAATTTATTCGATCATTCATGTTACTGAAAACGGACAACCGATGGAAAATGCTTTTTGGTCTGGAACAGTTATGTGTTACGGAGATGGCGGAACATACTTTAAACCATTAGCAGGCGGGCTTGATGTCGCTGCTCATGAAATGGCTCATGGAGTTACTCAAAATACTTCCAACCTCGAATATCAGGATCAGTCCGGCGCGTTGAATGAATCTATGTCGGATGTTTTCGGTAAATTAGTTGATACAACTTCATGGCAAATT
>DAIEML010000044.1 GCA_027349615.1 Ignavibacteriales bacterium
GCAAGGATTGTGAACATTGGCGGTAAAACAATTGGGCAAGGAACTCTGCACGATATCAGATCAAGGTTAAAAGCCGAGGAAAAACTTCGAACATCTGAAAATACATTCAGAACTATTTGGGAAGAGTCGTTAGAAGGCATGCGCTTAACTGATGAGAATGGCGTTGTTGTAATGTGCAATCAAGCCTTTGCTCGCATGGTTGGAAAAACAAAAAAGGAAATTGAAGGGAATTTATATACCTCGATTTATAAAGTTAAATTTGATATCCGTTCAATCGAACATTATAAAAAGAATTTTATAAACAGAACTTTTAAATCGCAAGATCAAAAAACTGCAACGCTTTGGAACGGAAAGAAAATTCATTTTGAAATGACAAATTCCTTTCTTAAGAATATCGAAGGCGAAAAACTTCTTTTAAGTATTTTCAGAGATATAACAGAAAGAAAAAAAGTTGAGCTGCTTCTTAATAAAAAAGATAAGTTGTTGCAAGGAATTGCAGAAGCAACTAAAACATTAATTTCTCATGAAAATCCGGATGAAGGCTTTCCGGCAGCATTAAATATACTTGGAAATGCTGCTGACGTTGACCGAGTTTATATTTATAAGCATATTCAAAATGACGATGAAAACGATAAATATGTTTCAATAATTTATGAATGGGCAAGTGAAACCACCGAAAAACAAATTCACAATCCTGCACTTCATACACTTTCTTATTCAAGATTTCACACATTAAATTTTTACGAAAATTTTTCTCAAGGCAGATCTCTCAAGTTTTTAATTAAAGATCTTCTTTCAACCGAACAAAATTTATTTGTCGACGATAAAATAAAATCAATAATCCTTGTTCCGATTATGATTGACGGAAATTATTGGGGCTTCATTGGATTTGATGAATGTAAATCAGATAGAGTATGGAGTGATAATGAAGAATCTTTATTGATTACAATGGCATCAACTCTTGGTGCAGTAATTAAAAGAGATAATATTCAAAAAGAATTGATAGAAAAAAATAAAGAGTTAGATCAAGCAGTAATAAAAGCAGAAGCAGGCGCTAAAGCTAAAAGTGAATTTTTAGCATTGATGAGCCACGAAATCAGAACACCAATGAATGGTGTTATTGGAATGACCGGGCTTTTATTAGATACGAATTTATCTGATGAGCAGCGGGAGTTTGTTGATACAATTAGAATAAGCGGCGATCAATTATTAGTTATAATTAATGACATTTTGGATTTTTCAAAAATTGAGTCTGAAAAGCTTGAACTTGAAATGCAGCCTTTCGACATTCGCGATTGTGTTGAAGATTCACTTGATCTGCTTGCTTCAAAAGCCGGTGAAAAAGGTCTTGATCTTGCTTACTTAATTGAAAACAACACACCACAATCAGTAACCGGAGATGTAACAAGGCTAAGACAAATTCTTACTAATCTGTTAAACAATGCAATTAAGTTTACTGAAACTGGTGAAGTATTTATTTCAATCTCATCAAAATATTTAAATGAAAATAAATACGAAATTCAGTTTGCAGTTAAAGATACTGGAATTGGAATTCCTGAAGATAGAATGGATAGGTTATTCAAAGCGTTTAGTCAAGTCGATGCTTCGACAACAAGAACGCACGGAGGCACTGGTTTAGGATTAGTAATAAGCAAAAAATTAGCTGAGATGATGGGCGGAAGAATGTGGTTTGAAAGTAAAGTTGGTGTTGGCTCAACTTTTTATTTTACTATAACATCCGATGCTGCACCTTCTCAATCAAAAGTTTATATGAAAGGACAAGCAATGCAACTTACCGGTAAGAAGGCATTGATTGTTGATGATAACAAAACAAACAGAAGAATTTTAAAAGTTCAAACAGATGCGTGGGGAATGAATTCAAAAGTTACAGAATCTCCTTTAGAAGCATTAAATATTATTGCTAATGGAGAAGCCTTTGATGTAGCCATTTTAGATTATCAGATGCCAGTTATGGATGGAGTGACGCTTGCATCAGAAATTAGAAAATTTGAAAAAGGGAAAGACCTTCCAATTATAATTCTTACTTCTATTGGAAGAAAAGAAGGCTTAGCTGATTATGAAAATTTAAGATTGGATGCATTTATAACAAAACCAGTAAAGCAAATTCAATTCTTTGAATGTTTATCTACCATACTTATTGGCAAAAACAAAACTGTATTAAATAAGCCAAAATCTACTGCAAGAATTGATTCAGAACTCGGACACAGACGTCCATTAAAAATTTTGTTGGCGGAAGATAATGCAGTAAATCAGAAAGTTGCGATAAAAATTTTGAGTAAGCTGGGATACCGTGCTGACATTGCTGCTAACGGCTACGAAGTTCTCAATTCATTAAGGAAAATTAATTACGAGTTAATTTTGATGGATATTTTCATGCCTGAAATGGACGGATTTAAAGCAACAGAAATAATATTAAAAAATTACGCTGGCCAAATTCGTCCAAAAATAATTGCGATGACAGCTAATGCAATGCAAGGCGATAAAGAAAAATGTATCGAAGCGGGCATGGATGATTATATCAGCAAACCTGTAAGAGTTGAAGAGCTCCAGGAAGCATTAGGGAAATGGAGCGATATTATTTACGAAGAAAGAAACACGGAACTTGCGGAAAAAGAAAATCAACAAACTTCAGTTAAGTATATTGATGAAAGCAAAATTGATTTGATTACGGATATTCAATCTCCAGATGATATAGCTTTCTTTATTGAACTTCTTGATATTTATATTCGGGATTTTCCTATTGGCGTTTCTAATATTAAAAATTCAATTGAGCAGAATAATTTTGATAAACTTAGATTTGCTGCGCACAAATTAAAAGGAAGCAGCTTAACACTTGGTATCGATGTAATTTCTGACTTGTGCAACCAAATTGAAGAAGCAGCTGACAAAAAAAGTATGGATGCAAACTTAAACGAACTTTTAACCACTTTAATTAATAAAATTGAAGTTGTTCTTAAGGAAATTGAGATGCTGAAAGAAAAGTACAGTCATATTGCTTTCAATTAAAAAGCTTTTCCTATTTTCTTTTCAAATAATATTAATAATTTTTATACTTTCGATAATTAAATTTTTCATTATTTCCAGAAGATAATTTTCATGAAAATTGGAAACGAGAAAAAACGAGCTCCATTAAATCGAACAATATCTTTAACTGATTCTGAAATTAAAATTTTTCAAAAAAGATTATTGCAGCTAAATAATAAAGTGGATGCCGCTGCTTTTCAAAATAAAATTATACACCAAGATATTTTTGAAGTACTGGATATTTTACCTGATAATTTTATTGATTTGTTATTTATTGATCCGCCTTACAATCTTCATAAAAAATTTAATACTACGGCTTTTAAAGAAATGGATCTGAAAGCTTATGAAATTTGGATTGATTCATGGCTTTCAAAAATGATTAGGATGTTGAAACCAAGTTCTTCTATTTATATCTGCGGTGATTGGAAATCTTCACCGGCAATTTATTCTTCGGCATCAAAATATTTTAAAGTCCAAAATAGAATTACTTGGGAAAGAGAAAAGGGAAGAGGTTCGAAAAATAATTGGAAAAATTGCTCGGAAGATATTTGGTTCTTTTCAATGAGTGATAATTTTATTTTTAATGTTGATGAAGTTAAAATGAAGAGAAAAGTGCTGGCGCCTTACAAAACAAGCGATGGCAAACCTAAAGATTGGAAAAATTCGGGAGATGAAAATTTTAGGATAACACATCCATCAAATATTTGGACTGACATAACAATTCCGTTTTGGTCAATGCCGGAAAATACTGATCATCCTACACAGAAACCTGAAAAGCTTCTTGCAAAAATTATTTTGGCAAGTTCAAATCCTTGTGATTTTATTTTTGATCCATTCCTTGGGTCTGGAACCACTGCAGTTGTAGCAAAAAAACTTGGGAGAAATTATTCCGGAATTGAATTAGATCAAGAATTCTGCTGTTTAGCAGAAAAAAGAATTCAGCTTGCAGAAAAAGATAAATCAATTCAAGGTTATGATGGAGAAGTATTTTGGGAACGAAATACTTTAGCAGAACGAAAAAGAAAAAATATTAAGTAATTTTATTTCTTCCTTGTAATAGATTAAAAATTTTTCAATCTTTGCATCCCTCAATTAAGAAGAGAGGTACATTTTGGGCACCGGTTAACAAGATAGTGCCGAACCCCGTCAGATCCGGAAGGAAGCAGCGGTAAGCATAATTCTTGTGTAACCGTCTGCCCTTTTTTTATGAATTTATTTTAGCGAAAACGCTTGCCGGAATTAAAAACTCCAATGTTCCTTTTGCAAGATGAGCTTTATTGTGAAATGAAATTTTTGCAATTGCACCTTTCTTGAAATCAACTATTGATCCATTGACGGAAATTAGGTCAGATAAAATTTCTGACATATCCGGCTGATGACCGACAAATGCAAAATCTTCTCCGCTAAATGAGTTGGCTGTTTCAATTATTGATTCAGTGCTGCATCCAGGTGATAATTTTCTATCTGGAATAATTTTATCTTTTATATCAAAAGTTTCAGCGATTATTTGCGCTGTCTGAATTGTTCTTACCAAAGGTGATGACACTATACAATCAAATTTATCAATTAGATTTTTCCAGCTTTCAGCAGCTGATTTCATTTTAATTCTACCTGATTGAGTTAATTCTCTGTCGAAATCTTTTTTACCAGTTGCTGCTTTTTCTGCATCACCGTGGCGTATCAAATAAATATTCATAATTTCAATTTCAAAAGTTTATTAAAAAGAAAATCAATTTTTGTATTCGACAAAAATTACAGTTACATATTGATGAAAATCCATTAAATCTTTATTCAATTCTCTACCATAAATTGAATTCATCTTTTTATCCCACTCTTCTTTTGATGCCGAAGTTACTTCGCAAAATTTACTGTACTTCTCTTCAAGTAACAGACTACTTTCAACCTCTGCAATTTCTATTTCTTCGCCGGCAATTTGTGAAAGATGCTTAATTGTATATTCATTAAAATGATTTTGGATTTGCTCATCATTTGTTTTTTTCAAAAATAAAAGAAGTTTATACATCAGCAATCAATTGTAAATGAGTTTATTATGCTTTGAAAAATTTGTTTATAAGTATCGTAAGTATATTTTGAAGCAGTTAGAATTAAAAGAAATTTACTGCTGCTGCATGAAAATTCGAAGAACTGGACAAAATCTTTTCTCATAGGAATTTTATCCGAATACCGAACTTTATATTTACCATTCGTCTCAAAGTTTAATTTATAATTAACATACATTTCAGCGGAATCTTCCGGAGGAATCATTATTACAGAAATGCTTGATCCAATTTCATCGTTAACATATTTTGTTCCGGCAGTTGCATTTTTTAAGTAATCTGTAATTGAAAGATTTCTTATTGTTCTCCAATTATCCGGTAATGTTAAAGTATAACCAAGTCTGTCTTTTGTATTTGAAGTTGTTTTCAAAGTGTCTGCATCAATATCAATTCCAACTGACGCATAAAATGATTTTAAATCAGTTATTTCAGGCTTTTCTGGTTTTAAATTGAAATTCTGAATTTGATTAATTACGAAGTTATCAAAAATATTATTTGAGCTAATATATTTTGATTTTGAATAATTAAATAAAAATACATCAGCTTTACTTGATATTTCAGATTCCTTCGTGCTTTCCATTTCAGTTCTAATTCTATCGGAATTTAGTTCGATTATACTTTGAGTGAATTCATTTTTTGGTTCAACCAATTTTGTAAATGTTCTGAATATTAATTTTGCAGTAGTATCACTTATCAAGAAAAGAGAAATTCGATTTACTTTTAAAGTGTCTTTAGAAATAAAATTTTCTGATACTCTAATAATTTTTTGTTTGTTCATTTCTAAAACCGAATCATCCAAATATCCGTTTAAGGATTTATCAAGTAAGTATAGTCTTAATGTCGAATCATAGACTGCAAATCGGTTATAAATAGGGCTTGGGAAACTGATCAATACTAAAAAATATTTTTTACCGGAATTGATTCTTACGCTGTCAAATGAAAAATTATTGAAATCTGTATTAACCGGTAAATTTAGATCAGTAAAATTTCCAAGGTTTTTATTAGCAATTGTATCACCGCTGATGGATTGTTGAATTAAATTTTTAATATCCGTAGAATAATAAACTTTTGACGTCTCTTTGAATTTATTAAATAAAGAGCAGCCGGAAATTAAAAACAGAAAAACGAATAATATAATTTTACTTTTTTGCTGCATGAAAATTGTGAAAAAAAATTATCAAAAGTTACTAATTATTTTTCATAATTCTAATTGAACTATCGACAATTTATCAAAATAAATTGATCATCATTCAAGAATAAGCATCAATTTTTTTACTTCAGGAATTACCGATTCTATAAATTCGTAGGAAGATTTTATAATTTGTCTCTTTAATATTTTTCTTGAGTCGCCAATAGGCAGTCCTACATGGCTAACATTAAATTTATCAATAATTATCGGCTGTTTTTCCCCAATAAAATAATTGCCTCGATACATTTGTTTTAACCTTATTTCTAAAGTTTTATGAAGTTCCCTAAAACTGTATTCGTAAAAATTTTTAGATGAATCGATAAATGAAATTGTTATAGCATTATTTCCGCTGTGCACTAAAACTGGAGTTCCAATATCAATTTCTTTGTACAATTCCTTAGCCATTGCTCTTGAAATTCTTAGGCATCCGTGTGAGCTTTTGCTTTTACCTAAAAATCTGTAATAACCTGAAGTTGGCAATGCATGAAATCCGATTCCAAAATTAAATCCCATCCAATTTAACATTAGTGTACTGTCAAATTGCCGTGAATACCATTTGGGAAGTTTTGCTTGAATGACGAATAAACCTTCTTTTGTGTTGATTCCGTCTTGAAGCTTGTCTGTTCCGCTGGAGACGCCGAACTCTTTTACAGTTCCATCTTTAGAATGCAGAAATGCTTTTTGAGTTGATAAATTCACTTCGATGTAAAATGCATGGAAAGTATAAATTGTGTCACGAAGAAATGAAAAGTTCATCGTTTTAGAAGAATCAGAATATTTTTGAACTTTGCAGAATGTGTTTGAATTAAATATAAATTGAATAGAGAAAAATAAAATGAACAATAATTTATTTTTCATAATTTTTATTTCCGGCAAAATAATTTAAAATGATTTCTGCTTTCTGCTTTCCAATAATATTACTAAGTTGATCTACACTTGATTCCTTCACTGCCGAAACACTTCCGAGCTCTTTCAATAACAGCTTTGCCGTTGATGGCCCAATCCCTTTTATGCCAGTCAATTCGGTTTGAATTGTTCTCTTACTTCTTCTATTTCTATGAAATGTAATTGCAAATCGATGTGCTTCATCTCTTATGTTTTGAAGAAGCTTTAATCCCGACGAAGTTTTTGGAATTGAAGCCGGATCAGATTGCTCTGGGAAAAATACTTCTTCCAATCTTTTTGCCAATCCAATTATATTATATTTTTTAAATCCTAAGTTATCAAGAATTTCTACTGCGCTTGAAAGTTGTCCTTTGCCTCCGTCAACCATAATTAATTCCGGTAGGCTTCCATTTTCTTCCATCAATTTCGAATATCTTCTTCTTATTACTTCGCGCATTGAAGAAAAATCATCGGGACCTTCGACTTCTTTTATGATGAATTTTCTATACAAACTTTTTTTCGGTTTACCGTCTTCAAAAACAACCATGCTGGCAACAGAATCGGTGCCTTGAAGATTAGAAATATCGAAACACTCTATTTTTCTTGGAAGTACATTTAATCTCAAATCGCGCTGCAAAGCTGCCAGTGCATACGGCACGTGCCCTTCCTTTTTCATTTTCTGGATTTGGATTTCTTTCAATTGAAAGATTGCATTTTCCTTGCACATTTTTACAAGTGAACTTAAGCTTCTTTTTTTGGGGATCACAAACTTAACTTTTTTATTCGCCCTCATCGAAAGCCATTCAATTAATGTTTCCGCATCTGTTGGGTTAGTCTCTAAAACGATTTCTTCCGGAATGTCAACAAACTCACCATAGTAAAATTCGATTGCTGCAGAATAAATTTCCGAAATGTCTTCCCATTCTTCAATGCTTAGTTTTAATTGTTTTTTTGCAATCAGTTTCCCGCTTCGAATATTAAAAACAGAACACGCAGAATCTTTTCCTTCGTAAGCAATGGAAATAATATCGCGGTCTTCAAAATCATCACTAACAATTTTTTGCTTTGCGGCAATTGCCTGAAGCTGATTAATTTTGTCACGTATAAACGCAGCTTTTTCAAATTCCAAAGCTTCACCCGCAGAACTCATTTCAATTTGAAGTTCTTTAATAATGTCTTCAGTTTTTCCTTTTAAAACTTTGATAACACCAGTAACTCTTTCGTTATAAGTTTCAGGAGAAATTAAACCTTCGCATGGGCCTTCGCATTTTTTTATGTGATAATCCAAACAAACTTTAAATTTCTTTTTTGCTATTGCATCTTCATCAATTATTAGTTTACAGCTGCGAATCATAAATATTTGGTTTAGAAGCCGCAAAGAAGATTTCATATTTTTTACATCTGTGTAAGGACCAAAATATTTTGAACCGTCTCTTATAATATGTCGTGTCGGAAAAATTCTTGGGAAAAGTTCATTTGTAACTCTTATGAAAGGATAAGATTTATCATCTTTTAAATTTACATTGTAACGCGGTTTATATTCTTTTATTAAATTATTTTCAAGAACAAGTGCTTCAACCTCGTTATCAGTAACAATTAATTCAAGATCATTTATCTTATTAACTAGCGCTAAAGTTTTTGGTGAAGTTACACTGTTATGAAAATAGCTTCGCACTCTGTTCTTCAAATTTATAGCTTTGCCAACGTAAATTATTTTTCCTTTATCATTTTTAAATTGATAAACTCCCGGTTTGTCGGGCAAATTTTGAAGTTTAGTTTCGATTACGGAATTCATTTTTCTAAAAATTAAAGCTCTAAAAATTTATATTTATAATTCATGTTGGCAGTACCTGGTTTTTTGCAATTACAACAATTCCACTATCAGTAACTGTAAATTTTTTCTTATCACTT
This sequence comes from Ignavibacteriales bacterium, assembly GCA_027349615.1. Next base: position 9,088 of record DAIEML010000044.1, read on the forward strand.
TCTAGATCAAAACCAATTTCATATCCTTCGGGAACCGTAACATTTTTATCGATGATCGTTCGCCTAATTCGTGCATGCCTGCCAATGTTACAATTGTTCATTATGATTGAATCTGTTACGTAAGAAAAACTGTTTACTCTAACGTTTGGGCCAAGCAGTGAACGTTCAACCAAACCTCCGGATACAATTGAACCATCACAAATAAGTGAGTTTAAAGTCCGACCAACTCTTTCACCTTCGTGTGATACTGTTTTTGCGGGAGGGAATTGATATTGGTAAGTTCGCATCGGCCAATTTTGATCATAGAAATTAAATTCCGGAGTAATGGAAATTAAGTCCATGCTTGCTTCATAATAACTTTCGATTGTACCAATGTCTTTCCAATATGGTTTTGTTTTTTTATTCTCATCAAAAAATTTATACGCCAAAACATTACGATTTGATTTTACCATGTATGGAATTACATCGCTGCCAAAATCATTTGCTTTAATTTTTTGTGATTCCATTTCTTTATAAACTTCCCTTAGAGTAGAAGAATTAAAGACATAAATTCCCATATTCACAAAACTATATCCAGGCTTATCAGGTATTTCCGGAGGTGATTTAGGTTTTTCTATAAAAGATGTAACTGAATATTTTTCATCAACACCAACTATGCCGAATCGGCTGGCTTCATCTTTAGGAATTTCGATACACGCAATAGAAAGATCGGCATTCATATCAACATGATACTGAAGCATCTTTAAATAATCCATTTTATAAATATGATCGCCGCTTAAAAGAAGAACCCAATTTACTTTTTTATCTTGTGAAAAAAGATTTACATTTTGATAAATTGCGTTGGCGGTGCCGAGATACCAATCGTTGTTAAATTTACGCTGCGGCGGAACTGAATAAATATATTCGCCAAGTTCAGGGTTAAATATACTCCACGCTTCCAGCAAATGTTGATTAAGCGAATCGGATTTATATTGTACCAAAACATAAATTCTTCTTAAACCTGAGTTAAGACAATTGGAAAGTGTAAAATCAATAATTCTATATTTCCCTCCAAAAGGTACTGAAGGTTTACTTCGATAAGTAGTAAGCGGAGAAAGCCTTTCTCCTTGTCCGCCAGCTAATACCATTGTTACCGTTTCTCTTAGAATCGATGAACCAGGGAAAGTCATAGTTCCTCCTAAAATATTAATTTCAATATATAGAAATATGATTTGTTTGGCAATTGAAGAAATTGTTAATTTTACAACATAATTTTAAACTAACTTTAAGTTCAAATTCAAGCAAAAATATTTAACTTCTATTGCGGATGAATTTATTCTTTTGATTTATTAAAATATGAAATTATAATGAACTTAAAACCTTCCGAAATTTAAATCAACCAAAATGAAAAATTTTTTTAAAATAACTTTAATAATTATTCCATCAATAATTTTTTTAATTGGCGGAAAGTTTGATAGTCATTCCAACAAAAATGGTTTTGATAAATTTCGAAAAGAAGAAAAAGTAAATCAAAAAACAAACTATTCTTCTTTCGCATCGGAAATTCCGGATGATTACATTTCAGCTAACCAATATAAGATTAATGTTCTTCATTATTATTTAAGCATAAATCTCTTCCCGGATAAAAAATTACTTCAAGGCGATGTTACAATTAAAGGAATTTTGCTTGATAAAAATTTGCAAAAGATTGATCTAAATTTTTATGATAACATGAAGATTTCTCTTCTTCAATTAAACGGAGTAAATTCTTCTTACGATGAAAAAGGCACACGATTGTCTATCCCATTTTCAAATATTTCTTCAGATACTTTTTACGTCCACATTGTTTATGAAGGAACACCTAAGCGAGCGGGCTTTTCTTCTTTTGTATTTGGAGAAATTAATGGAAAGTCATGCGTTTATAATTTAAATGAACCAATTTATGCTTCCACTTGGTTTCCATGCAACGATATTCCTTCCGATAAAGCTCTTTTGGATATAAAAATTACAAACGATTCATCTGATGTTTCTGCATCAAACGGGAAACTTATTAGCGTAACAACTAGCGGAACAAGAAAAACTTATTATTGGAAATCAATTTATCCAATTTCAACTTATCTGATTTGTCTTTATTCATCAGATTACGTGAACTTCAGCGATAATTATATTTCGCAAAATAAATTGGATACAATGGCAATCGAATATTATGTCTTTCCAAAACAATTGGAAAACGCAAAAATAGATTTTAAGCCTTTTCCGGAAATGATAGATTTTTTTGCAAAAACTTTTGGAGAATACCCATTCATAAAAGAAAAATATGGCGTTGCAGAATTTTTATGGCAGCTTGGTGCAATGGAAACACAGACTTTAACCGGAGTTGGTTTTAATTTTATAGGAGGAAAACAATTCTTTACAAGCATTTTTGCTCATGAACTTTCTCATCATTGGTTTGGTGATGCAGTTGGACCCGAAACTTGGAAAGATATTTGGCTCAACGAAGGATTTGCAACTTATTGTGAAGCGTTGTACTCCGAACATCTCGGAGGAGCAGGCGCTCTGCAATCAAGTATGATGAGTAAATTTCAGGATGATTTTGACGGCACGGTTTATAATCCAAATGATTTATTCAGCGCGACGGTTTATCAAAAAGGAGCGTGGGTTTTGCACATGCTTCGCCATGAAGTTGGAGATTCAGTATTTTTTAAAATACTTAGAAATTATTTTAAAAAGTATAAATATAAAAATGCTTCGACAAAAGATTTTGAAGAAGAATGCGAAAATATTTCTCACAAAAATCTTCACCAATTTTTCGATCAATGGGTATTTAAAGGAACCGGAATTCTGGAATTAAATTATAATTGGAAAACGGAACAAAAAGAAAATTCAATACAAGTTGATTTATCAATTAATCAAACGCAAAGCGAATATCAAGTTTATCATTTCCCAATTGATATAAAAATTCGATTGAAAGATCAATCAATTATTTATAAAACTTTTGAAGTTAATTCACGGCAAAAAAATGTAGAATTTGAATTGCAAAAAGAACCGCTACAAATAACACTTGATCCAAATAACTGGCTCCTGGCGAAAATTAAGAGTGAAAAAAATAGTAGTGAATAATTAATTATGCTTATATTTTAAATCATCTTAACTAATTTTTAAAAGCGAAAATTTAATTGAACGAAAAATATCTATTTATTTCGGATATTCATCTTGGGCTTCAATCTCATTCAGTTGAAAATGAAAAGGAGCGGCTTCTTGTTAAGTTTTTAAAATTTGCAGAAGAAAATTGCAACGAGCTTTTTATAGTCGGCGATCTATTCGATTATTGGTTCGAATATAAAAGAGTTTATCAGAAAGGATTTTTTAGAACTCTTACTGCTCTGCAAGATTTAACAGAGAAGGGAATTAAGGTTCATTATTTTATTGGAAATCATGACTTTATGCATGGAAATTTTTT
>DAIEML010000045.1 GCA_027349615.1 Ignavibacteriales bacterium
TAAAATACATAATTACGTCAAACTCAATAAGTTATCTTTCAACATCATCAGCAAGATTAAAATCTGTATTTGAAAATAATGAAATTAAAATATTACAATATGAAAATGATTAAAAATATTTTTAAGAATGCTTGCTTACTTTTGTTGAATTTTTAGTCTCATGATTTACTAAAATTTTAACATTTATTTGGAAAGGGGGATTTGATTTAACCTTTAAAAACCTATATTCATTAACCTGCAAATTTTATTCGTTATGATATTCTAAAGCAGCATCCAGGATTTTCATTGAATTAACATTAAATTTAATTTGAATTTTTATTAAATACGCTTTATTTCATTATCAGATTATTGAGCTGAATTTGAAATTATATTAAAATGACTTTTTCTCTTGTTTAGAAGATTTAGAAATATCGCTTAATTTGGTGCGAGTTTGCTGTATTAGTTAATAACAATATCAAAATAAATTAGAATAAGAATGTTCCTTTTTAATATTAAAAAGAAAAGGCGATTCGTTGAATCGCCTTTTGAGAATTTTTTAAAATTTATTGTTAAACTTTAAGCGTTAGCATTTGCAAGTACTGGAAATTTCATTCTGGCTAATTCAAAAACAGAGAAGAATATTCCGGTGTAAAGTAAATCGCCGAGAATATTGTATTGGAAAAATGGAATTGCCGCTGTAAAACATTCCGCTAATCCAAGAGAATTTAGTGGATACATTCCTCCGGAAATCCAAACTGCAAAGTTTGTTATTACAAAAAATAAAATTGAAGAAGAAAGCGAAGCAATAGCGATATTCAAAACATTTTTAGTTTGTCTTAAGTAAAATCCAATCATAACTATAAGCGCAAAACTTAAATAAACTGCCGGCATTGTTGAATGAAATCCGAGAATCAAATCGGATATTATCATTGCGGCAAATGGAATGATGAACGCAAGTTTCTTATTCGTAAAATAGGCACCGCCGAATAATGCCATCGCAGCAATTGGAGTAAAGTTCGGGTAATGAGGAATCAGCCTCATAATTGCGCCGGCTAAAACCATTACTGTGATAACTAATAATCTCGGATTTATAAATCTTTTTTCCATTGTAATCTCCTTGTGCAAATTATTAATTCTAAACTAATTAAATTTAAGATAAATAAAAAAAGGAATTTAAATTTCTAATTCATCAATTTTTATTGAACTGTTAATTTTATCCCCAAATATGCCGATAAACCCGGAGTAGCATATCCAAGAATTTCTTCGTAATAAGTATTAAATAAGTTTTCAACTCTTCCGAATACTTTTAATTGATTCGTCATCAAATATGAAGCGGCTAAATTTACCACATTATATTTTCCTAAACTAACTCGCGCAACAGGATAAGAATTAAAATCCTTGTCATCTCTTGAACCAACAGAAATTAATTCCGCATTTAAATTTGCTCTTTTTGTAATCGAATAATTAATATTTATTCCAAATTTATTTTTTGGAATTCGAAGCAGTGGCAAACCATTATCAGTCGATCCAACACTTTCATCTTTGGTATTTGTATACGTATAATTAACATTAATACTAAGGTTATAATACAGATTTGAATTACAATAAAATTCTATTCCATTAGTTACTGCTTTGTCAATGTTAATAGCTCTGAAATTATTATCAAAACCAAATAGATTAGTGAAGCGATTGTAAAAATAATTCGTTCCGATTGTAAAGTTAGGATTAAATAAATATTGCTCAACGCCAGCATCCCAACCAAAACTATTTTCCGGTTTCAAATTTTTATTGCCATATTCTGGATCGAAAAGATAAAACAAAGAGGGAGATTTAAATCCTGTTCCAACTGTAGCTTTAATTTTTGTCCCGGTTTTCCAAACTACATATGCCGGCGCAATTCGATAAGTAATTACTGAACCAAATCTATCGTGGTGATCATATCTCATTCCGGCCGATGTAAATAATTGATTATTTAAATTCACTAAGTCTTGAAGGAATATTCCTGTTGTTGTAGCGCTTGAGTTTGGAAAAACACTTTGAAAATTTCCGTAAGCAGAAGAATTATAAAAATAATTTGAAATAGCTTTCTCGGTTTCTGATTCCAAACCAAAAGTGAGCATATTAAAATTTGAAAGTTTAAAATTATTTTGCCAATCAAATTTGAATTTATTTCCGTCATAAATGCTGCTTGATGAAGCTGGATTGTTTAAGGTCGAATCAAAACTATACTCACGGACATTTCTAAAGAAAGATAAACCAATAGTTTGGTTCCAAAATCCATCAAATAAATTTAATTTTCCTTCAGCTCGATAAGAATATTCTTCAGTATTATAAATATAAGTCGGATCATCGCCAAGAGCTCCTCCATGTTGATCGAGAGCAGTATTAGCTTTTGAATATCTTATGAAAAGATTTAACTCAAAATCTTTTATTGGATTGAAGCCTAATCGCGAAGATAAATTGTAATTTGCAGTCCCATCTTTTTCAGTATTACCATATTTAGAAGATGCAGACGAAAATCCGTTAGTTTTAAATCTGCTAATAGTTGCTGAATAATTGAAAAAATTATTCCCACCATTAACTCCTGCAAGACCTTTATAAGAATTGTATGAACCGCCTTCCGCGGATAAGAAAAATTTTGGAACACCATATCCATGCCTAGTAATAATATTAATTACGCCAGCCATAGCATCAGAGCCATACAATGTGCTTTGCGGGCCGCGTAGAATTTCGATTCTTTCAATATTATCTGTAGAAAGATTTGCAAAGTCAAAAGTATTATCTGGATCATTTGGCATATTTACGTCAACACCATCAATTAATATTAGTGTCTCACCAGGGTCAGCGCCGCGAAGATATAAATAAGAAAGCGAGCCTGGCGCTCCTTCACGAGAATAGCTTACTCCAACTTGGTTTTGAAGTAGGTCAAAAACTGTTGAATTCCCTTGTCGAGAAATTTCTGATGAATCAATTACTGTAATTGAACTTGCGGTTTCAATTTCAGGAATTTTTGTTTTTGTTGCAGTTACAACCACTTCGGACATTTTATAAACTTTGGCTGAATCAATATTTTGTGCATATGAAAATGCTGAAACAAATATTATGGAAAGAAAAATAAAAAGTATTTTTTTTGAATCCATAGAAGTTACTCCTTATCTAAATATTAAAAATGATTAAAAGGTTGTAACTTCGTGGGAAATAAGGAAAGCAGAAATGAATTAGAATTTTTGCTAACCTAACCTTACCCGCGAAGGTTGATTAAAAATTATTTACGGCAGGTCTCCTGGCTTAAAGCAACTTTCAGCACCTTCCCATCAATATTTTGACAGTGGTTATTGCTGCTGTTAGTTAGCGCTTTTTACAGTTGCGCGGCAGCTCCGGAATTCTTATTAAGTCACCGGATTCTCTATTCTTCCCGAAATCTTTTGGGACACCGTAAATTTATTTGAAAGAACTAAAGCAAGATAAATAAAATTATTTAGAAATCAATTATCGAACTGAATAATATCTAAATGAATTTTTATTCAACAAGTGGAAAGCTTTTGAGAATGTATACGTTGGCACAAAAATAATTTAAGATTTAAATAATGACTTGATGAAAAAATGAATGATATCTATTATTAAATTTTAGGAGAATTATATGAAAAAATATCCGCAGCAGCTTAGTCAAGGTCACAATAATATGGTTGTAGCCCTATCGCCGACAGAAGTGGGAAAAGTATTTACACCGGATTCCAGAGTTGAAATATCTGTTGAAGCAGAAAATATGAAGTATGCAAATAAAATTAATAATCTTGTAGTTAAATTTATGCGAGTAGATATTGACGGCGATAATCAAATTCTTATTATGGAAAGATTGAAACTTTTTGACTTCCGCCAATTTGAAATAGGGATTAGAGACGAAATGTTTAATACGCTTGAAGAAAAAATTAAAGAACTTCATAAAAAAGGATTTGTTCATCGCGATCTTAAAAGACCTTCAGCAAATGGTGCAGACGCGTTTGATAACATAATTCAAACCGAAGAAGGTTTTCGCTTAATCGACGTTGGAATTTCTGCAACGCGTGAAAGAACTGGAGATAAACTCTTTGATCAATATGTTCGAAATGAATTGAAAGTACTTGAAGAGTTTGAGCATTATTTAATAAACAGATAGGATTTTAAGATCATTGTTGCCTTTACACGAAATTATTTTTATAAATTATTTTGCTACCTTATTTAAAAGCAAAATATTATTTTAACCTCAATTTTTTAATCTTATATAATCTGCTTGAGGTAGAATAATGTTTAAAGATCATCCAAAGGGATTGTATGTCCTTTTCTTTACAGAGATGTGGGAACGCTTCGGATTTTATACTGTGCTGGCAATTTTCGTTTTGTACCTTCAAGAAAATTTTAAATGGGATGCTGCAACAGTTGGCAATATCTATGGACTTTTTATTGCTGCAACTTTTTTTCTACCTCTATTCGGAGGAATGGTTAGCGATAGATTATTAGGATATGGAAAAACAATTTTAATAGGCGCAATCACTTCTTGTATAGGATATACATTGTTAGCTGTACCGACTAAAGAACCAGCTTTGCTATTTACGGCATTAATAATCATCGCAATTGGTAATGGTTTATTCAAACCGAACACATATGTAATCGTTGGTAATTTATATCCACAGTCCGACAGTTCGAAAAAAGATGCAGCATATAATATTTTTTATATGGGAATTAACTTAGGCGCTTTCCTTGCACCGATTGCCGCATCTTCGACTAAAAATTTTATGATCGAACATTATCATTTCACTTTAGCACATGCTTATAATGCTGCGTTTGGTGTTTCGGCAATTGGAATGTTGATTGGGATAACAATATTCTTAACATTTAAGAAGCATTATAAACATGCTGATTATCGAGATAAGGATAAATCCAAACAAACTAATGAAATTGTTTTATCCAAGAAACAAGAGAAAGAACGGATTACTTCATTATTAATAATCTTTGCAATAATAATTTTCTTTTGGATGACCTATTATCAAAACGGTTATACGATGACTTTATTTGCAAAAAATTATACAGCAACTCAAGTAAATAAATTTACTTTTCTTTTGTTCGATCCGCTTTCGCTTTTATCTATACTCGCATTGATACTTTTCTTAACAACTTCATTTAAAAAAAATGAATCTATTAAATCAAGAACAGTTAGTGGAATTATTTCTTTAGCTGCTATTATAATACTGCTTTTGAAATTAAATTTTCTCCCAAATCAAAACCCAATCTCACCGGAAAGCTTTCAATCATTTAACCCCTTGTTCATATTATTTTTAACACCGATATTGGTTGCGTTCTTCGGTTGGCTGAATAGAAAGTCGAAAGAACCAAGCTCTCCGGGAAAAATTGGATTGGGAATGTTCATCACTGCTTTATCTTTTTCAATAATGTTAATCGCTTCAATTGGATTGCCTTCAGTACACAATGCAGCCGCAGCTATATTTGATCGTGTTACGCCATACTGGTTAATCTCATCTTACTTCGTAATTACCGTTGCAGAATTATTTTTAAGTCCGATGGGAATTTCATTTGTTTATAAAGTAGCTCCGCCAAGAATGAAAGGCGCAATGATGGGCGGCTGGTTTGCAGGGCAAGCAATTGGAAGTTATCTAGCTGGTTTTGTAGGAAGATTTTATGTCAGTTGGGAATTGTGGCAATTCTTTCTTTTATTAATTCTTACTTCAATTGTTTCTGCATCTTTAGTATGGATGTTTCTGAAGAAGTTAAAACATGCTGCTGAAAGTTAAGTTTAAAATTTGATTTAGTTTTATTGAGTATTCAATTTTGATTTTAAAAACTTTTATACTTTAAATTGATTTTATAATCAATATTTGATAAGTTTAGCGCAAAATTTTTTATGAATTCATTTTTTTTGGTTTTGTTTCGTTGAATCTTTTAGCTCTAAAAATTAACCGATCTGATATTCGGGGAAAACTTAACCGCACATCAACTGTCTGCAGTTTCAATTTAATTAACAATTTTTTTGATATGCAGAATAAAATAGGAGAAACTAAATGAGTTGGTTTTGGCAATTCACAAATTCTTCGATTGGTAAAAAGCTAGTAATGGCTTTTACTGGAATTTTACTCGTTATTTTTTTGATCATTCACCTTGCCGGAAATTTATCTTTGTACGGCGGTGAAAATGCTTTTAATTCCTACGCAGGGACATTAGAAGTTATAAAACCTTTGATAAGAGTTATCGAAGTTTTACTGGCGCTTGTATTTATATTTCACATTGTTAATGCAATTAGAGTTTGGTGGGGAAATAAAAAAGCCAAACCAATTGATTATGCAATTAATGCAAAATCAAAGAACAGTACTTTATTTTCAAGAACAATGATTCACACTGGTGTGGTTGTTTTTATTTTTCTCGTTCTCCACTTAGTTACCATCTGGTATCCGTACAATGCTGGTGGGGGGGAAGTTAATCTTTATAAAATAGTTTCGGGGAGATTTGCCGATCCAATTTATTCATGGTTTTACATTGTGGCAATGTTATTGTTAGGATTTCATTTGAATCATGGATTCCAAAGTGCATTTCAAACTTTGGGATGGAATCACAAAAAATATTTTTCTCTTATTCAAACAATTGGTACAATTTACGCAACGCTTACTGCGATAGGATTTGCTTCGTTGCCAATTTACTTTTTATATTTTCATGGGAGGTAACAAATGGGAATATTAGATTCAAAAGTGCCGGCAGGCCCAATCGAAAGTAAGTGGACTAATCACAAATTTAATTTAAAGTTGGTTAATCCTGCAAATAAAAGAAAGTATGAAATAATTGTTGTCGGGACTGGCTTAGCTGGCGCTTCAGCAGCAGCTACTCTCGGCGAGCTTGGCTACAAGGTAAAAGCTTTTTCATTTCATGATAGCCCTCGTCGTGCACATAGTATTGCAGCTCAAGGCGGAATTAACGCCGCAAAAAATTATCAGAATGACGGCGATTCTATTTTTAGATTATTTTACGATACAATAAAAGGCGGTGACTTTCGTTCGCGCGAAGCTAATGTTTACCGTCTTGCCGAAGTAAGCGGAAATATTATTGATCAATGCGTAGCTCAAGGTGTCCCGTTCGCAAGAGAATACGGCGGCTTGCTTGACAACCGTTCATTCGGTGGTGCTCAAGTTTCGAGAACATTTTATGCAAGAGGACAAACAGGGCAGCAGCTTTTGCTCGGCGCTTATAGCGCTTTGAGCCGTCAAATCGGCAAAGGTGCTGTCGAGATGTTTAATCGAAGAGAAATGTTGGATCTTGTAGTTGTAGACGGGCACGCAAGAGGAATTGTTGTAAGAAATTTAATTACCGGTGAAATTGAAAAATATTCTGCAAACGCAGTTGTTCTTGCTACCGGCGGTTATGCAAATGTATTTTATCTATCTACCAATGCGATGAACAGCAACGCAACAGCAATTTGGCGGGCTCATAAAAAAGGTGCATTCTTTGCGAATCCATGTTATACTCAAATACATCCGACTTGTTTGCCTCTTCATGGTGAGAGCCAATCAAAACTTACTTTGATGAGCGAAAGCTTGAGGAATGATGGAAGAGTTTGGGTGCCGAAAAAGAAAGGCGATCATCGCCCTGCAAATCAAATTCCTGAAGATGAAAGAGATTATTATCTGGAAAGAAAATATCCATCGTACGGAAATTTATCACCACGCGATATATCATCACGAAGTGCAAAAGAAGTTTGCGACGAAGGAAGAGGCGTGAACGGCGGTGAAGCAGTTTATCTTGATTTTGCTGATGCTATAAAAAGACTTGGTAAAAAATCAATCGAAGAAAAATATGGCAACTTATTCGATATGTATGCAAATATTACCGGAGAAAATCCGTACGAAGTTCCGATGAAAATTTATCCGGCGCCTCATTACGTAATGGGCGGCTTATGGGTTGATTACAATTTAATGAGTACAATTCCAGGATTGTTTGTTTTAGGTGAAGCGAACTTCTCTGATCACGGCGCAAACAGACTTGGTGCAAGCGCTTTAATGCAAGGTTTAGCTGATGGTTATTTTGTTATTCCTTATACAATCGGTGATTACTTAGCCACAACAAAATTTTCTCCGGTTGCTATTACTCATGATGAGTTTAAAAAATCTGAAGAAGGAATTAAAGAACAAGTTAAAAAACTTCTTTCAATTAAAGGCAAAATGACTGTTGACGAAATTCATAAAAAGCTTGGCAGGTTGATGTGGAACAAAGTTGGGATGGCAAGGAATGAAAAAGGATTGAAAGAAGCGATTGGCGAAATAAAAGAATTACGTGAAGAATTTTGGAAAAATGTTAACGTAGTTGGTAAAGAAAACGATCTGAACCAAACGTTAGAAAGAGCGGGACGAGTTGCGGATTATCTTGAACTAAGTGAATTGCTCGCAATTGATGCATTAAATAGAAATGAATCATGCGGCGCACATTTTAGAGAAGAATATCAAACTGAAGAAGGCGAAGCTAAGCGCGATGATGAAAACTACCGTTACGTTGCAGCATGGCAATTCGAAAATATAGGCAAGTGGAATCTTCACAAAGAACAACTTGAATTTGAGTTTTTACATTTAGCTCAGAGGAGTTACAAATAATGAATAACAATTTGAATTTGAAATTAAAAATCTGGCGTCAATCGGGTCCTAAATCAGTCGGCGCTTTTGTTGATTATAAAGTATCAGTATCTCCAGAAGCATCTTTTCTTGAAATGCTTGATGAATTAAACAATGAGTTAGAAAAAAATAATCAAGAACCGGTTGTATTTGAGAGCGATTGCCGCGAAGGAATTTGCGGGACATGCGGAATGGTAATAAACGGTGAACCTCATGGGCCGCTAAGAAAAATTGCAACTTGCCAGCTTCACATGAGAAATTTTAATGACGGACAGACAATCTGGGTTGAGCCATTCCGTGCAAAATCTTTTCCAGTAATTAAAGATCTTGCAGTTGATCGTTCAGCTTTTGATAAAATAATTCAAGCTGGCGGATATGTTTCTGTAAATACCGGCAACGCTCCGGACGCAAATTCGCTTCCTATTTCCAAAGATATTGCCAGCGAAGCATTCGACTCCGCAGCGTGCATTGGATGCGGCGCTTGCGTTGCTGCTTGTAAAAACGGTTCGGCAATGTTATTTGTAAGTGCAAAAGTAACTCAATTAGCACTGCTTCCTCAAGGCCAGCCGGAAAGACAGCTGAGAGCAGAAGCAATGGTTGCAAAAATGGATGAGCTTGGTTTTGGAAGCTGCTCAAATACTTATGCCTGCGAAGCTGAATGTCCCAAAGGCATTTCCGTAAGAAATATTGCAAAACTTAATCACGAATATTTTTCAGCCAAGTGTAAATCAACAAATGTTGAAGCATAGCTTATAAGTTCATAAAAGACAATTTTAAGTCCCGATTAATTACTGTTATATGACAAGGCAAGTTAATCGGGATTTTTTTATTTTTATACCCAACACTTCAATCATTAGGTATTATGTTTGAAAACGAGATAAAATTTATAGCAGATTTTAATCTGAATAAAATCAAAAGTTATGGTGCATTTATTACTTTTGAAAAACTGGTTAAAAGCGATATTCATCCGGCAGTTATTCAATACATATCTGCTGAGCTCGATTATCTTGTAACAGAAGATCGAAAGAAACTTCTTCAGCAATCTATATTTGATTATTCCGGTCCAGAAGTTGCAAAGCACTTTAATATTATTGCTCAAGAAGTAAAGAGAAATAAAAAAATTTCATTTGAAGATTTAAAGAAATTGGTTATTCAGGCAGTTTCATTTAATCTCAATTTTATTGTAAGACCGAATTGGGCGCTAACAAAATTAGTGTATAATGATTCAGACCAGAGATCGATTGAAGATATCCAGCTAGCGTTGAATTATGTTTACTATTATGATTTTGTAAAAAATATTTTTCTCAGCTATTTAACAAAAAGAAAATTAACTTCACTAAGCATAACGGAGTTTGAACTAATTTTATCTAAGATCGATAAAGAATTATTTGTTGATCAAAAACAAAAATTAGCCGATTATTTTTTATTTACGTTTGCTGAATTTATCAATATCGGAGGAATGAATAAAACTAAAATTCCGCCATTGGGATTAGAATTGTTTTTGAAAGAAAAAAATATAACTGATTATTTAATTAGGTTAAAACATGAATTCCCGAATGAAACAAAGCAGACAATTGATATCGGTGAGATAAGGAAAATTATTTACTCTTCTGAACCGATAAAAGAACAGAATAAAATTGAAGAAGAATTACTTCATGAACAAAAAGAACCAATAATTAATGAACCTGATTCTAAAGATGATTTTAATAATTCAGAATCTTCAGGGACATATGAATTTAAAGAATCGCAAAAAGAAAAAATTAATAATGATGTAGAAATTAAAAAGTTTGAAGATGAAAAAACCTCTAGCGAAGAAAAACAAAACTTGTTAGATGAAGAGTTAAAATTAGATAACTTAATTGAAGATGATCTTTTCAATGTCGATTATTTAAAAGATGAAGACAAACCTGAAATTGAAAAAATAGATTTAGACAAGAATATTAAATTTGATGAAACAACAACTCAAAATACAGATTTGAATTCGATTTATGATTTCGAAGAAGAAACAAATGAGTTATTGAAAGAATTCAATAATTTAGAAGATGAAAAAGTTGTTGGAAAAGATACAGAAGGATTTTCTTCTTTAATAGATGACAACGAACTTACATCAGGATTTCATACTGAAATAGAAAATTTTAAGCAAAAAGAAGATGAGATAGATTCTGAAGAATTAAATCTAAATGATGAAATTCAAAATTTTGAAATTGATTATAATTCAAAACGGAAAGAAGATATTCTTGATATTTTAGATGAGAGAGATATTCAAAGAATTATTTCTAATGTTTTTAACGATGATAAGAAGGATTTTGCTTCAACAATCGAAAGATTAAGTGAATGCGGTAATTATGATGAAGCCACTCAAATTCTAAAAAGTGTTTTTATTACATATAGAGTAAATCCTTATTCGAAAGAAGCTCTAGCTTTAACTAATTCAGTCGCTAAATTTTTTACGCGGATTTAATAGGTTCAAATATTATGTTTATAGATTACGCTGCAATTGATGTTAAAGCCGGAGACGGCGGTAATGGAGCCGTAAGTTTTAGAAGAGAAAAATACGTTCCTAAAGGCGGACCGGCAGGAGGTAACGGCGGAAAAGGCGGAGATATAATAATCGAAGCACACCATAATCTTTCAACCTTATTGGATTTTAGATATAAAAAAAACTATAATGCAAAAAACGGAGAACCTGGCGGCAGTTCGCTTAAAGATGGAAAAAGCGGAGATGACATAATTATTAAAGTACCGGTTGGTACGATTGTTAAAGATGCTGAAACTGAAGAAATTCTTTTCGATCTTGATGAAGATGGAAAAAAAGCTATTGTGTCTAAAGGCGGGAAAGGCGGGAAAGGAAATAGCAACTTTGCAACTCCTACAAATCAAACTCCTAGATATGCAGAACCTGGCCGTCCCGGTGAAGAAAAAAAAATAATTTTAGAGTTAAAACTTCTTGCCGATGTTGGTTTGGTTGGATTTCCAAATGCTGGGAAATCTACTCTGATTTCTAAAATTTCCGCTGCAAAGCCAAAGATTGCAGATTATCCATTCACAACGCTTGAGCCGGTTTTAGGAATAGTAAAATACAAAGATTACCAAAGTTTTACAGTTGCAGATATTCCTGGTATAATTGAAGGTGCACACGAAGGAAAAGGATTAGGTCATAAATTCTTAAAACATATTGAGAGAACAAAACTTTTATTGTTTCTAATCGAAGTAACTTCGGAAAATTATCAACGTGATTATAATGTTTTATTAAATGAATTAAAAAGTTATAGTCCAAAGCTTGCCGCTAAAACAAAAATTGTTTCGTTATCAAAAACAGATTTAGTTGAAGAGATTGAATTGAAAAAATTATCTAAGAAAAAAATAAAAAATGCTGATTCACAATTACTCTTGTTTTCATCGGCAACAAATTCAGGAATTAAGGAAGTTATTGATTATCTTTGGACAGCATTAAGTAAAGAAAATAATTCTGATTAAGTAAATTAGATGAATAACAAAGTGCTGCTTTCGCTTTGGTTTATAAATTTGGGAATATTAAACAAAAATTCCTATATTTGTCAGCTAAAATTTAGATTGGGCGGGGTAGCTCAGTAGGTCAGAGCAGTGGAATCATAATCCACGTGTCGGGGGTTCGAATCCCTCCCCCGCTACATCTAATTTGGAGTAAAATATGTACACACTTTTAATTTCTGTTTCTGTAATTCTGGCAATTTTATTAATTATTGTTGTATTGCTGCAATCAAGTAAGGGTGGCGGTTTAGCCGGATCTTTCGGTGGTTCAGGTCAATTTGGAACTGTTTTCGGAACA
>DAIEML010000046.1 GCA_027349615.1 Ignavibacteriales bacterium
ATTGCTTCGCCGGAAAATTATCCGACGAATGTTGGCCACGAAGATGAATACACAAAAGCGATTAATTTGATTTCTAAAATCAAAGGAAGATGTTATCAACTCTTTGAAACAAACCACGCCTTTATAGGAAGGACTGAAGAAAGTGTACAATCAATTACACGAATAGCTGCTTTCACAATGCTCTTCCTTGCAATTCTCGGAACCGTTTTAAGTTTGGTTTTCAGTACAAAATTTTCTGAGTTTATCGTTAAGCCTGTAAAAGATTTAACACGATCAGTAAAACACATTTCAGCAGGAAATTTTGATCAAGTAATTAACACTGATGATTCGGATGAAATCGGAGTTTTGGCTGACGAGTTTAACAGCATGGTCGGCAGATTAAAACGATATGAGAAATTAAATATCAATAAACTTCTTTATGAAAAAAGAAAATCAGAAATTATAATCGAAAGTATTAATGATCCGGTTTTGATGGTTGATAATCAATTAAATATTCTTTTGGCTAATTTGGCTTTTACTAATGAATTCGGAAAACCAAAAGAAGAACAAGCACCATTAACAGATATAATTCGCGATGAAAAAATTTGTGAGAACATCAAAGCTTTTATATCCGGAAAAATCCAAAATAAATCTGACAATATCTTTCAAGTTATAGATTCAAACGGCAGCATGAGATATTTTAAACTTAGATACTCATTAATCAATCTTCCGGAAAATGATATTGATGCTGCACTAATTGTATTTAGTGATATTACTAAATATGAGGAGTTAGATCGATTAAAATCTGAATTTGTTGCTAAAGTTTCTCATGAATTAAAAACTCCACTAACTTCGATGGGAATGGCAGTAGGAATTTTGGGTGACGGAGTTGTCGGTGAACTTTCTGAAAAGCAAAAAGAACTCATATCTTCGATGAAAGAAGATTACGATAGATTAAATAAATTGGTGAAAGAAATTCTAGAACTTTCAAGAATTGAATCCGGCGGCATTAAACTTGATTTTAAACAAGTAAATGTAAGTACACTTCTAAAAGAATGCATAAAATCATTTTCACTTCAATGTAAAGAAAAAAATATCCGGCTTGGTTACCTTGGAAACGGTGATTTACCAACTGTTACCGCAGATTATGATTATCTTTCACGCGCTATTGGTAATTTCATTGGGAACTCAATTAAATTTACTGATAAAGGCGGCGAAATAAACGTAAATGCTGAATCAAAAAATCAGCAAGTAACAATTACAATTTCAGATTCCGGCAAAGGAATAAATCCTGAATATCTTGATAAAATATTTGATAAGTTTGTGCAGGTAAGTGACAGCAAGCCTGGAAGCGTTGGACTTGGTTTGACAATTGCCAAAGAAATTATCGAACTTCACCACGGCTCAATAAATGTTTGGAGTAAACCCGGAATGGGTAGCAAATTTGAAATAACAATTCCAGTTCTAAGAAATGAATAAAGGCAGAGTTTTAGTAATAGACGACGAAATAAATATTTTAAAAGTAATTGAACTTTCATTAAGCTCTCAAAATTTTTTACCGGAAGTTTTCAGCAACCCGGTTGACGCACTAAAAAGAGCTAAGGAAATTTATTTTGATATTGCATTTATCGACTTAAAAATGGAACCGATTGACGGCCTTCAAACTCTTGCCCAGCTTAAAAAATTTTCACCGGATACAACTTCCATTTTGATGACTGCACACGGAACAATCGAAACTGCGGTAGAAGCAATTAAAGGCGGCGCTTACGATTATATAACAAAACCGTTTACTCATAAAGAATTTCTTCATCTTGCTGAAAGAGTTTTTGAACATCATATTTTACTTAAAGAAGTTAAAGGACTTAGAGCTCAAGTTGAAGAAGACTATGCAAACGGTGAAATTATTTCTCACAACTTTCAGATGCGCGAAATTTTAAAATTAAGTAAAGACATTGCTGACAGCGATCTTCCGGTATTAATTGAAGGAGAAAGCGGAACCGGAAAAGAAATACTTGCTCGCTACATTCATTCAAACAGCAAACGAAATTTCAATCCTTTTGTTCCGATAAATTGTTCTGCAATTCCTGAAAGTCTTTTTGAAAGTGAAATTTTCGGACATGTTAAAGGTTCTTTTACCGGTGCATTAAAAGATCGAATCGGCAGATTTGAAATGGCGGATCAAGGAACTGTTTTTTTAGATGAAGTTGGTGAAGTTGCAAAGTCAATGCAAATAAAACTTTTAAGATTTCTTCAAAGCATGGAATTCGAAAGAGTCGGTGAAAGTATAACAAGAAAAATAAATGTTAGAATCATCAGTGCAACAAATCGAAATATTGATGAAGATATTAAATCCGGTGATCTAAGAGAAGATTTTTATTACAGACTTAGCGGAATTCGAATTAAACTTCCACCATTGCGCGAAAGAAAAGAAGATATTCCATATTTAGCAGAATATTTTATTAATAAATATTCTCAAGAGCCAGGAATTAAACTTTCACCCGAAGCGTTAAGATTTTTAAATGATTATAATTGGCCTGGCAATATTAGAGAACTTGAAAATGTCATAAATCGCGCTATCGTTCTGGCAAAAGATAAAATAATTAAACCCGAATATTTACCAATGGAAATTTATCACAGTAACGAAATGCAAACAAATGCTCTAATGCCAACACTTAATGATATTGAAAAGAATTATATTATTGAGATTTTGAAAACCCATCCCAACCCAAAAGATGCTGCACAAATACTTGGAATTTCTTTGACAACTCTTTGGCGAAAAAGAAAAGAATACAAAATTTAGCTTCAAGCTTTCAAATCGAAATAACTGCCAATTTTAAAATTTCATTTTGAAATATTTTAAATATTTAAAAAACAATTACTTCCCTATTCACAATTTCATTTTGAAATAATCGATAACAAAAAATTATTTACAAAAATATAATTAATAAAAAAAGCCTAAAATTCTTTGTAAAAATTACTTTTTTCTGAATATAAAAATAAATAATATTACGGCACGCTGTTTGAAAGTTTCGCAGCGTTTAATTAATTAACAATAACAGCAAAAACATTTAATTAAAATGGAGATATACAAACCATGAAACAATCTGTGTTCATCACTATCCTAACGGTAGTTGCCTTCGGTATAGCTTTAGCTATTTATATTTATGTTTTCGGAAATCCAGCAAACTTTATAAATGGTGAAGTTCGTACACAACCAAATAACTTATTAGGAACTATATACACTGGAGGACCTCTAGTTGCCCTTTTAATCATGCTTTCAATTATGGACGTTGCGATTATTTTCGAAAGAATTTTCTCTCTTAAAAAAGCCGGCGGAAAAAGAACCGTTGCTGCATTCTTTAAAGATGTTATCGTTGATTTGGATAACGGCGACTATGATGCTGCAATCGAATTATGCGACAAACAAAGAGGTTCTGTTGCAAACGTAATTAAAGCTTCTCTCGTTAGATACAAAGAATTGATTGCAAAGAATAAAAATATGGAAGCTGAAAAACAATTAGCTGAAGTTCAAAGAGCTGTTGAAGAAGCTACAATGTTAGAAACACCTCTATTAGAAAAGAATTTAATTGCACTTTCAACCATCGCATCAATTGCAACAATGGTTGGACTTTTAGGAACAGTTATCGGAATGATTAGAGCTTTTGCTGCAATGGGTAAAGCTGGTGGTGCTCCAGATGCAATTCAGTTAGCTATTGGTATTTCCGAAGCTCTTATCAATACAGCTGGTGGTTTAATTACCGCTATCATGGGTATTGTTGCTTATAATTTCTTTGTTAATAAAGTTGATAGTTTTACATATTCAGTTGATGAAGCAAGCTACAACGTAATTCAAATTCTTAAATCGAAATAATGAGGCGTTATAATGCCAAAGATTAAAAAGAAAAGAATTAATGTAAGAATTGACATGACTCCAATGGTGGACGTTGCGTTCTTGCTGTTAACATTTTTTATGTTAACAACACAATTCCAGCCACCGGAAAAAGTCAAGATTCAAGTCCCTTCATCACACTCAGCTTTTAAAGTTCCAGATTCAGACGTGATGACTATCTATATAGATAAACAGGGCGATATATATATGGGTGTTGATGCACCTGCTTTAATGGCTAGGTTATTTGGACAAGATGCAAAATCTTTAAAACAAGTTCAAGTAAAAATAGATAACTTGCCTGATCTTTTAATTCAGGCACGTATCAGTAACCCAAAACTTAGAACAGTTGTTAAAGGTGATCAGGAAGCAGACTATGGAACAGTTGAAGACGTAATGAACGTTCTTCAAAAAACTCAAATAACCCGATTTGCTATGATAACTAATCAAATTATTGACAAAAAATAATTAATTATAGAGGAAATTTAATATGGCTGGAGTTGACACCGGCGGTGATAGCGGCGGAAGGTCCAAACATAAAAAGAAACATCATAAGAAAAGAAGAGCTGGTGTTAGAATTGATATGACACCGATGGTTGATGTGGCTTTTTTGCTTCTAACATTCTTCATGCTAACAACCGTTATGAGAAAACAACAGACTCTTGAAATCAACCTGCCGCCAAATAATGAAACAAAGGTTGAGATTGCCGAGTCTAACTTAATGACAGTCTATGTTGATGAAAAAGATAAAATCTATTACAGTGAAGGTACTGACAAAGCTCCTCACGGAATTGAATATAACAGTTTGAAAGAATTTTTCATGAATAAAGAAAGAAGTAATTCTAAGATAGTCATTCTGCTTAAATTCGATCGTAAAAGTAAGTATCACATGATGGTTGATATTATAGATCAACTTAACCTTGCTGAGCTTCAAAGATTTTCAATCGCTCCATTAACTGATGACGATAAAAAATTCTTATCCAAGGCATCTTGAAAGGAGGATTATTATGAATGACAACACATTAGTAATGGGCAATCAATCCGAATATGGTGCCTTTGAACTGAAAAAAGCATATCCCAAAAATTATAGTTTGGGTTTGACTATAGCAGTTCTAATTCATTTACTTCTGATTGGTACTTACATATTCATCGAATCTATAACTAGAGAAGATGATAGTAATATTGCCACAGTCAGAATTTTAAAGTACAGCGAACTTGGTCCACCGCCTTCATTAGATAACAATGTTCAACAGCAGCTCGCTGTTTCTGCACCTGCGATTAAACCGAACATTGGTATTCCTACTCCTGTACCGGATGCTGAAGCTCCTAAAGAGCAAACAATTGCAACCCAACAGGAAATGAACAAAGTTGCAGCGCCAATTGGCGAAGGCAGCGGCGGCGGAGTACAAATTACAAAGGACTTACAAGTTGAAGCACCTAAAGATGATGCACCACCGGATATTAACGCTTTTGTGCCGGTAGAAAAAATGCCTCAAGTAGTTGTTTCTGTTCCGCCTGTTTATCCTGATTTAGCAAAACGTGCCGGAATTGAAGGTACTGTTTATGTAAAAATTTTGGTAAGCAAAGAAGGAAAACCTATAAAGGCAGTTGTAGTTAAAAGTGATTCAGAAGTGTTTAATCAACCCGCTATTGATGCAGCTATGAAGTTTGTCTTTACACCTGCTATTCAACATAAAGCACCAGTAATGGTTTGGGTTGTAGTTCCTTTCAGATTTAGACTAAACAATTAGTATAAACGAAGGCAGCACTGATGAACATTATGAAATATTTCGCTTATGCAATTGCAATTATTTTTATACTACTCGGAATTGCAATTCTTAGCGGAATTTTCATAACAGTAAATGTTCCTTCTCAATTCAGAGTAATGATTGGTATTGTATTAGTGTTATACGGAGCTTTCAGATTAGTAATGATTTATTCTAAAAAAAATCAATCAATTGAAAATTAAAATATGTATCGTACTGCAGTCATATTAATATTTGCAATGTTTATTTTTTTGGGATGTCAGGAAAGCAACGTAACACCGACAAAAGGCTCTGTTACAGTGGAAGTTGATCCTGCTGTTTTTCCAATTATTCAAACGGAAAGAAATGCATTCGACTCTCTTTACACAAAAGCTAAAGTAGAGTTGAAAGAGGTCACTCCACTGGAAGGAATGGTAAATTTATTAAATAATAAAACTAGAATGTTTGTAAGTGCTCGTTATTTTGATCAGAAGCAATTAGATTATATTAGAAACCAAAAATTAGATATACAGATAAATAAATTTTGCTACGATGCTGTCGCAATTATTTCTTCGAAACATAATAAGACCGATAAGTTAAGAGTTGATGAAATTAAGTCATCGCTTTTAGGAATTAATAAAAATTATACTTTTGTTATTCCGCAAAACAATACTGCAACATTTCAATATTTAAAAGAAGAAATTTTGGATAATAATGACCCTAAAAATTTTATAGTAGTTCCAAACGATTCAGAAGTTTTGAGAAAAGTAGAGAAGGATGATGAATTACTTGGAATAGTCAGCTTCAATATTGTTCAAGATTCTTCAAAGATAAATTTTGTACAAGTCGGTCAAATAAAAAATCAAACAGACCAGGATAGCACAAGAAATAGTTTACAAGTAAATTATTTTTCACCTCATCCTGGATATTTAATAAAAAATAATTATCCTTTAAAGCAGACTGTTTATGTTTATCTTAATGAACTTGAAATGACCCCTGCTTCAGGATTTACTACCTTCTTGACGAGTTATGAAGGGCAAAAAATAGCTCTCGGTCAAAATTTAGCGCCGGCGGCTGTTCCAGTAAAAATTAATGAATAACAATCAACCGGGAATAAAAGATGAAAGCAATTATTTTCTTATTTCTTTTTATTTTGCTTGCAAGTTTTGATTTTGCCCAAAATCAGTATGATGCAGCTTCCGACGCAATAAAAGACAATAATTATAAAAAAGCTTTAAGCATTGCACAAGAATGTTTAAGCAAAGATTCCACCGATACTGCAATCAAAATATTAATAGATCTCACTGCACATGATACTTCAAATAAAGCCGCATATGAAGCGCTTGGAGATGCTTATAGTAAAATGAGTGTTCTTGAATTAGCTCTTCAAAATTATGATCACGCAGAAAAGCTTGATACATTAAATGTTGCACTTAAATTTAAAATCGGTGAAGCACTTTACAAACAAAAAAGCTACACTGATGCCGCAAACAAATTTTTACAAATTATAACCATTGATTCAAACTATGCACCAGCTTATTTCAAAGTTGGCGAAATACTTTATTATGCTAAACAATATTCTAATGCCGCCTATTATTTAACAAAGTATTTAAAGTTTGACCAGACAAATAGTAGAGCATTTTATTATGCGTCTCATTCTTTATACTTAATTCAAAATTTTAAGCAAGCTTCTGAAGAGGCACTCTTAGGAGTTCAGAAATTTCCTCAAATGACTGATTTGAAAAAAATTCTTTCTCTATCATTAACGTTTGATAAAAATTTTACTGAAGGATTAAAATATTTGAATGAAGTTCCGGATTCATTATATACCGGCCGAGAGTTTCTCCTAGTTGGAAGTGAATTACTTAATGCTAAAATGGATTCCGTTGCAGTAATCTACTTTAAAAAGGCGATGGATAAAGAACCTACTCTGGTAAATTCATTAGCTGAAACAGTTGCAACAACTTATTATCGATCAGGCAACTTTGATTCCGCAATTGTATACTATGACAAAAAAATTAAATCTGATTCAACTTCATTAAGCGCTCATGTAAATAAAGCTTTGTGCATGGTTCAGTTGAAAAATTTTGATGGAGCTAGAATAGCACTGCTTCAAGCTGAACAAATAAAAAGCGATTATATGCCAACTTTAGAATGGCTGGGAAAAACTTATCAATATATGGATTCTTCAGATGCTGCGGCAGATACGTACGATAAAATAATAAAATTAGCTTCTGTAGATCCTGATAAAAATGCGAAAACGTTAGGCGATGCGTACGGTTCAAAAGCATTGATTTTATTATTAAAGAAAAAATATAATCCAGCAATTGAGCCTTTAAAAGACGCTATTAAATATGATCCTAATAATGCTCAATATCATTTATGGCTTGCACAGGCTTCTGCATTAACTAACAAAAAAGCTGATGCAATTAGAGAATACAAAAAAACTTTGCAGCTTGATCCTACTAATGCTGACGCTAAAAAAGGTTTGAAAATTTTAGGCGAATAGCCTAAGGAATAAACATGATAAGAAATTTACATCTGCGAGGATACATAACACTTAAGTGGGTAAAATTTCTTTTATGGATTTTAATAACAGTCTCGGGGATACTTATTATAGCAATGATTTCAAAATTATTAACAAGATTGGTTTTCCATTTATAAAAGAAAATATGAATATATGCAAAATAGTCCTTGGCACTCAGTTAATATAGGCGAAGATATTCCTTCAATTGTTAATGCGATTATAGAAATACCTAAAGGCTCAAAAGCAAAATATGAATTGGATAAAGCTAGCGGTTTGTTAAAACTTGATCGTGTTTTATTTTCTTCTGTTCATTATCCAGCAAATTATGGTTTTATTCCGCAAACTTTTTGCGATGACGGCGATCCATTAGATATTTTAGTTATTTGTTCAATTGATGTTGAACCAATGTGTATCGTTGAAGCAAAAGTAATTGGAGTTATGCGAATGTTGGATGAAGAAGAATATGACGATAAAATAATTGCAGTCGCAAAAAATGATATGTCGGTAAATTACATTAATAATATTGAAGAACTTCCACCGCACACCGTTGTGGAACTACGAAGATTTTTTGAAGATTATAAAAAACTTGAAAACAAAAAAGTAATTGTTGATGGTTTTATGGGAAAAGAACAAGCTTATAAAATTATTGAAGACAGTATAGAACTTTACGCGAAAACTGAATTCACCTATTAGTTTTTATTTTTATACTTTCAGGGTTTGAGAAATAATAAAGCTCAAACCCTTTTTTATTTTAAATTGTTCATGCTTAGTAAGATTAAAAAGATTTTTTCATTATTTTTACAAATCGTTAAACAGAAAATTAAAAAGGAAGATGGAATATTTCGAATCAAATTATTTTCAGTTTAGAAACAATAAACTTTATTGCGAAGAATTATCAATTCAAGAAATAACAGAAGCGGTAGGTTCTCCAGCTTATATTTACAGCAAAAAATATTTTACTGATAAGTATAAAGAATTTGATGAAGCTTTTAAAGAAATCAAACACAAAATATTTTTTGCTTGCAAATCTAATTTCAATTTAAGTGTAATAAAAACTTTTATCGATCTAGGAAGCGGAGTTGATGTAAACTCCGAAGGAGAATTATTAAGAGCATTAAAAGTTGGAGCTAATCCTCAAAATTTAATAATGTCTGGTGTCGGTAAAACTCCTGAAGAAATAAAATTAGCAATTGAAAAAAACCTTTTAATGATTAAAGCAGAATCTGAAGAAGAAGTTTTATTAATTAATGAGATTGCTTCTTCGTTAAACAAAATTGCAAGAGTTGCAATAAGAGTTAATCCGGATGTTGACGCTCAAACTCATCCATACATTTCTACTGGACTTGCTGAAAATAAATTCGGTGTTGAAACAGAAACTGCTTTAAATATTTTCAGAAAACAAAAAAATTTAAGGTACATCAAATTCACCGGAATAGACATGCACATCGGTTCTCAAATAATAAAGATTGAACCATTTGTTGAAGCAGCAAAAAAACTTTCGGAATTAATTTTAACACTTAAATCTGAAGGAATAATTTTAGAGCATTTGGATATGGGCGGCGGAGTTGGTTCGACTTACAATAATGAAAAAACTTTTGAGATTAAGGATTTTGCAAATTCTCTTCTTCCTATTCTTCAAAAAATAGATTGTGATGTTTTTTTTGAACCAGGCAGATTCTTAACTGCAAACGGTGGGATTTTAATTACTAAAGTTCTATATAATAAAAAGAATCATGACAAAAATTTTATTGTTGTTGACAGTGCAATGAATGATTTGCTGCGGCCAAGTATCTATTCAGCATATCACCACATTCAGCCAGTAATGCTTAAAAATAATAGAAAAGATATAGTTGCAGATATCGTCGGTCCAGTATGTGAAAGCGGCGACTTTTTTGCAAAGAAGAGAGAAATTGCTCAAAGTAATCATGGCGAATTCTTAGCAATCATGTCTGCTGGTGCCTATGGAATGACTATGGCATCAAATTATAATTCCAGAAGAAGACCTATCGAAATTTTAGTTGATGGAGATAAATATAAAATAATTCGCAGCCGCGAAACTTTTGATCATTTACTTTATGACGAATCAAATTTAGATTAAATCATGCAGAGAAGAAATTTTTTAAAAACTATATCAGCTACAGCAGCATTTACTTTGATAAATCCTATTGAATCATTTGCCTCAAACAAGTTGGTAAACACAAAAAATGAAAATGAAATTATAAAACCTCCAAAACTAAAAATTGGCGATACAATTGGTTTGATTGCTCCGGGAAGTTTTATTAACGAAAATGAATTAAAGGAATCAGTTACAAATCTTGAACAGTTGGGATTTAAAGTAGTTTTTACTAATAATATCCTTGCTCGCGATGGATATCTTGCCGGGACTGATAAACAAAGAGCTTCAGATATTAACGAAATGTTTTCGAGGAATGATGTAAATGCAATTGTTGCAGCTCGCGGAGGTTACGGCTGCACAAGGATTTTGCCGATGATAGATTATAAAACAATTCAAAATAATCCTAAAATATTAATTGGTTACAGCGATATTACGGCCCTTCTTTATGGGATATTTAAAGAAACAGGGTTGGTTTGTTTCCATGGTCCGGTTGGAATTTCAACTTTTAACGATTTTAGTGTGGATAATTTTAAAAATGTTTTATTGTTTCCGCATGATAGGTTAACATTTTACAATGCGCATGAAAATAACAACGATGATCTCTATAAACCAGTTACAATTAGAAGTGGTAAGGCCCAAGGGAAATTAGTTGGCGGAAATCTTTCGTTAGTTGTTTCGGTTATCGGCACTCCATATGATATTAAAACAAATGGAAATATTATTTTCCTTGAAGAAGTTGGCGAAGAGCCATACAGAGTTGATAGAATGATTACACAAATGCTTGAAGCCGGAAAATTTGATAAGGCATCAGGAGTTGCACTTGGGGTTTTTTCCGGATGTAAATCAAAGCCTAGTCATTCTGCAATTGACAATTCATTTTCTGTTTTAGAAGTTTTATTCGATCGACTATTTCCTTTAAATATTCCAGTTGTTTATGGAATGTCTTACGGACATATAACAAATAAATTTACAATCCCATTCGGAATAAATGCGGAATTGGATTCTCTTGAACAAACACTAACATTATTGGAACCAGCTGTTTCTTAAGTTAAAAGGAATTTATATGAAAAAAATCTTATTCGTATCAGTAACATTTTCAGCTTTGATTTCATTATTTATTTTTAATGGCTGTTTAACTTTTCATAAGGTTTCATATGTCGTCACCTTAAAAAATCCTAATGAAGGTTCGGTTCTAGTTGATATGTTTGATATTCGTTCAACTGCTGTAGGTAATAAAGATTTTGATGACGACAAGAAAAATCTTTTCCAATATATGCTTAAGAGTAACCAATTTCTTGAAGATCAAAAATCTCAAGGTAAAGAAATAATCTCCAGAAAATTATTTTTAGAAGATGGAAAATTAAACGGACAAGCAGTTTATAAATTTACTGACATAAGTAATGTCGAAGGAATGAAGTATGAAGACGGTTTTCATTATCTAAATTTAAAATCAGATGACAGCGTGATTGCAACAAATGGTGAAATTTTAAAATCTAAAGACTATAAAAGAATTGTTTGGGATAGCACTTTTACCGAATTAAAATTTACAATGTTAGCAAATCCTTTCATCAGCAAAAAACAGTTCAGATCACTTGCTCCTTTTTATAATCAGAAAGGAAATAAATAATTTAAATTATTGAATTAAGCATGTATGCAGAAATTGTTTTCCCACTTCGCTTTCGAAATACTTTTACTTACTCTATACCGGAGGAACTAGAACAATACGCTAAAACCGGTTTACGCGCAGTCGTTCCTTTCGGAAAAAGAACTTTAACTGGATTTATTATAAACACATCAGCAACTCCCAAAAGTATTGATAAAATAAAACCGATATCAGATATTCTTGATGAAGTACCAATCTTTAATAAAAAATCTTTAGAATTTTACCATTGGCTTTCTGAATATTATCTTTCTTCATTGGGTGAAGCACTAAAATTATCGGTGCCGTATGGTTCTGAAGTTGAGACAAAAAGAAAAATTTTTAGCAATATGGATGTTTCAACCGAACTATTAAAAAAAGAAAGAAATAAAGATTCTATAAAAACAAACATTTTAAAAATTCTTTCCGAGAGAGAAGAAATAAACCTTTCCCACTTACAAAAATTAGTAAAGAAAAAAAATATATACTCAACACTTCG
>DAIEML010000047.1 GCA_027349615.1 Ignavibacteriales bacterium
AATTGGAGATTGAAGAAGAATTTCATCCCTTAAATATTTAATGGTTATAAATGTAACTAAATTGTAATAAAAGTAACCTTAGAAAAATTAAATTAAAATTTGAAAATAAATTTAATTCATTTTTAAGATTATCAAAAATTATTTTAGTTCCGTAAGATTTTGAAATAGATTTTAATTCTAGAACTATTCTGCCGCTTTGAGGAGGTTCAGGAAACTTGATAGAAATATCATCTTTAAAATCCGGAAGTTCTATCAAAGAAATTTTTTCAAGCTGCTTAATTCTGCTTTGTACTTGTTTTGCTTTGGTCGCTTTGTAACGAAATCTTTCAATAAAATTTTCAGTCTCTTTAATTTTTCTCTGCTGCAATAAATATTGATTTGCAACTTGCTGGTCTCTTTCTTCTTTGAACTTAAGATAAGCATCGTAATCGCCGTTAAATATATTGAACTTCCCAAGATAAATTTCTAGAGTTTTTTTTGTAACTGCATTTACAAAATATTTATCGTGTGAGACAATTAATAATGCACCTTTATAGCTTTTCAAAAAACTTATTAACCACTCAAGTGAATCAAGATCCAAATGATTTGTCGGTTCGTCCATCAACAAAATATCATTTTGCGAAATTAAAATTTTAGCAAGTGCAATTCGCATTTGCCATCCCCCGGAAAATTCATCTGTCATTCTTTCAAAGTCATCTTCTTCAAATCCAAGACCTAAAAGAATTTTTTCAACTTTTGATGAAGCACTGTAAGAATCTAGTTCTTCTAATCGATGATGAACTTCACCTAATTGGTTTACAAGGTCTTCACGTTTATCGTCTGTCATTGTTTCAATTGAAAGTTCAGTTGTAATTTCATTTTCTTTTTCATGCAAAATAAGAATATCTGTTAAAGCTAAATGTGCTTCTTCAATTAAAGTTTTCCCCTTGTGAGTGATGTTTTCTTGTGGAAGATATCCTATGCTAATATCTTTTTGTTTAAAAATTTTACCAGATTCTTGCTGAATTTGTCCGCAGATAATTTTTAGTAAAGAAGATTTTCCAGTTCCGTTTGCACCTACAAGAGAGATTCTGTCTCCGGAATTTATTTTGTAATTCACATCCTTGAAAAGATACTTGCCATTGAATTGTAATGAAATGTTGGAGAGATCTATCATTAAAAAAAAATTTCTTTAAAATTAATTTTGCAAATCAAAAATTATAATTATCGAAGCACTGCAATTTTTCCGGTGAAAACATTGTTGCCGTCTTTATCAAAAGCTACAATAAAATAAATACCTGAGTTTACCAAATTACCGTTTGAATCAGTGCCATTCCAATAAGCAACTCTTCCTCCGGGTGAAGAAAAATCTTTTATCAATTTGCCAGTGATTGATAAGATTTTTATTTCCGAATCTTTTATCAAACCGTCTATCGTCAAAATATTGTTTTGATTTTTCAAAACAAATGGACTTGGATAAATAAATAATTTTGTAAAAGTATCCTGAGGTTTAATAGCGGGGGTTTGAAATGATGTTAAACCTTGATCGGTTCCGACATAAACTGTTCCGTTATTTTTATCAACGGTAATACTTGTAATTTGGTCGCTTAGTAAAGGACTATTTTTTGTATTGTAAGCTGCGAGCAATTCAGAACCATCTGAATTTACTAAAAGTAAACCTTGGTTAGTTCCAACCCATTTTTCATTTATCGGATCTACGGCAATACAATTAATTGTTTGCTGCCTAAGTGTAAATACGCTTGTTATACTTAACTGTGGAGTTGCATTTGAAATTATGCTCGAAGTATTTGAAATAACATTGACACCTAGATTTGTTCCTACCCACAAATCGCCTCTGTCATCGACTACAATACAATTTATCGTATTGCTATTCAAACCATCAGAAGTCGTTAAATATCCATATTTGTCATCAGAAGGATCATTATAAGTATTATTTTCATTAAAATAATAAAGACCAGTTCTATTTGGATCTGTACTGCAAAACCATTTAGTGTCACTTTGATCTATCGCTAAGTTATAATATTTTTCAATATACTGGCTACCAGTGGAAGGGACATGAAAGTGATACCAAGTGCTGTCTGTTGAAAGCATATTTAATGGTCTTAAGTCGGCTGCGGCATAGTTTAGAATCCATAAATTATTTTTAGAATCGATTGAAATTCCGGTTGTAACAAGGTAAAGAGTATCTTTCAAAATTCCCTGCATTCCAGTATTAGCATAAAAAGTAGTAATTGAATTATTTTGAATTTTGATAAAGCCTCTTCCCCAATTCCCAAAATAAGTAGAATTATCAGGAGATGAATATACAAATTGAAATGAATTTGATAATAATCCTGTTGTGTTTGAAACATTATAATTGGTCCAAGTATTTTTATCAAACTTATAAAAACCTTTTCCGGTTACATCTGTTCCGCTTGCACACCAAAGCACATCATTATTGTCAATTGCCAAAGAAGGAAATTGATTTGTAGCCGGACTGTTTGGTGCTAAAAAATTTACAGTAGAATTATTATAGACTTCTAAAATTCCATTGGTACTTGCAGCTAATAACCCTAAATTGGAATATGATAGTTCAACAGCTGGCGCACTTAGAGAATATGTTTTATTTATTGTCCCATTTATATAAGAATAAATTAAATTGTTTGATAGAATAAAAAGTGTATCGCCAACAGATAGAAGATCATTTATGTTTCCAGTTAAACTAGGAATAAAATTATTCCATTTACTTCCATCAAATTCTGAAATTCCTGAAGAAGTTGCGACTAAGATAGAATCTTTAAATTGAATCAATTTATTAATATTATTTGAAGGGAGTCCATCCGAAGTTGTATAAACATTCCAAGATTCTGGAGCCGATAAATTTGTAGTACCTTGCTTTTGAATTGCTACTCCTTCAGAGGTACAAGCATACAGCAAATTTAATTTAGTTGTACTATTAACTTGAATGTTCGAAGGGAAATTACCGAATTTAAAAAAAGTATCGTAGAAAAATAAATTTTTAGAGTTAATTAAAGAAATTCCAAAACTTGTAGAAACAAAAATAGTATCGCCGGAAGATTTTAATTCATCAATCTGTTTTGCAGTCTGATTAGAATTATAAATATCCAAAATTGAATTTATAGAATTGTCTACTGGATTATAAACATCAATAACTCCCTCGGCACTACCGAACCAAATTTTCCCTTCACTGTCAATAGTAACGGCAGTTAAATTTATACCATTCAATCCATCTGATTTATGTAGCGTTTTAAAATTATTTTCTGAAATTGAATATTGAAAGCCACCGCCTGTTGTAGCAGCCCAAATGTTATTTCCAAAAGAAATTAATGACTGAACATTTTTCATATCAGTGTAATTTCTCCAATTAGAAGTTTGTTGGGAAAGAATTGGAAATGTTATTAGGAGAATAAATAAAATACCATTCAATATCTTCATTTAAGTTCCTTTGAATTTAACGTAAAAAAGTATCAAGAAGATTATTCTATTTCTCCTAAATTTTTGTTTCGGTAAGATATTAATATTTATAAAACATCAATTCAAAATTAATATTTTTTTTATTTAGTTAAATATAAAATAAAAGTTTATAAATAATCTTAGGTTCTAATTTTGTGCATTTGAATGGAATTAATTCATGTGGTGAGAATTAATTAGATTTTATTTGCCAAATCTGCCATTTCGATTGCAGTAAGAGCAGCATCCCAACCTTTATTGCCAGATTTTGTTCCAGCTCTTTCAATTGCTTGTTCAACATTATCGGTTGTTAAAACTCCAAACGCAATTGGAATATTATATTTTAAAGCAACTTGAGATATACCATTACTTACAGAGCTAGCAACATAATCAAAATGGGGCGTCGCGCCTCTTATAACAGCTCCTAAACAAATTATAGCATTATATTTTTTTTGTTCAGCTAATTTTTGAGCAGTAA
This sequence comes from Ignavibacteriales bacterium, assembly GCA_027349615.1. The sequence goes on from DAIEML010000047.1 coordinate 3,929, forward strand.
ATGGAATCTCAAATGCACCTGGAACTTTTATAATATCGATATTATTTTCGGAACAATTATGTTTTTTCAAACAATCAAGTGCGCCTTCCAATAAATTTAATCCGATGAATTCATTAAATCTGCTTACAATAATTGCAAATTTATTTTTTGAAACTGAAAAATTTCCTTCGATAATATTCATAATGAAATAGTTTTAATCCTAAATTAATTTTATGCAGTGTTTTTTAATAATCTTCTTCTCATAGCATCAACAACAGAAGGATTTACAAAGTACTTTCCTAAATTATTTTCATCTTCTCTCTTGCCGCCGTGAAAATCAGATCCGCCTGATTCTAAAAGGAAATATTCATTTACAATTCCCTTATAAAATTTAATTTGCTGAGGAGTGTGCGATGGATGAATTACTTCAATTCCATCCACACCAGCAGTAATTAATTCTTTTAACAAAGATTCTGTCATATAACCGGGATGAGCAATAAAGCTAAGGCCTCCAGCATCATTAATAATTTTAAATGCGCTTTGAGGTGAAAGGTGAACTTTTTTTTCGTAAGCAGGACAGCCGTTGCCAATATACTTATTGAAGGCTTCATAATAAGATGAAATTAATCCTTTGTCAAGTAAAGCTTGCGCAATATGAGGTCGTCCCACCGCTGAGTTTTGGGCTCTTTCAAGTACATCTTCAATTGCGAGATTGAATCCAATGGACTTGAGTTTATTAACAATTCTTATTGCTCTTTTTAATCTCTCTTCTCGGAAGAAAGATAAATATCGTTCAAGTTCAGAATTTTCAGGTTCAAAAAAATAGGCTAATATGTGTACTTCTTTATCTTTTAAATCTGAGCTAATTTCCATACCAGGAATAACTTCTATTCCAAATTTTTTCCCAATTTCAATTGCTTCTAAAATTCCTGCGATGTTATCATGATCTGTAATACTTATAACATCAATGCCAGCATTCTTAGCTTTAGTTATTAATTCATTTGGAGAATAAAATCCATCAGAATAAGTTGTATGAGTGTGCAGATCAACTTTACCTGTCATCACTTTCTTCTCTTTCTAACAGATTATTAACTATATAATTCTTTAAATTTTTCATAATCAAGTATACGAAGTCTAGAACCATCAAGTTCCACCATACCTTTTTTTGCAAATGAATGCAGAGTTCTGGAAATTGTTTCGCGTGATGTTCCGGCCATGTTTGCAAGGTCATGTTGATAAGGAAGTTTTTCAATTTCAACAGTTCCTTGTTTAATTTTTCCGATATCGTCAGCAAGCTGAAGAATCACAGTAGCAACTTTACCTTCAGCATCTTTAAGAGACAAAGATTTAATTTTCATATCTGCAGAACGTAATCGTTGAGTTAATTCTTGTAGTAAAGCTACAGCAATTTCAGGATGTGCATGAAGTAAATTTAAAAATTCACTTCTTTGAATTATAAATAATTCAGAATCCTCCATGGCTGTAACATTAGCCGAGCGTGATTGGCCGTCTAAAATTGCCATTTCACCAAAAAAGTCAGATTCTCCAAGTATTGTTAATATTACTTCTTTACCGTCATCACTAACACGGGATACTTTTACTTTTCCATCAATAATAACAAATAAAGCAGAACCTGTTTCGTGTTCAAAAAGCACAACTGAATCTTTGGCGAAGCTTTTACGAACGCCTAATTTTGAGATTTGATCAAGAGTACTATCATCAAGTTCCGAAAAAATAGGAACATATTTAAGAAAATCATTATTTTCTATCATTTTATAACCCTCTTTAATTATAGTTTATTAAGAAATATAAATTGGAACATTTAGAAAGTCAACTTATGTAAGCTAAATAAATAGAATATCTTATAATTAACTGAAAAAAATCTTGGTTTAACTTATTTCTAAATAAAAATTTTAATGAATACTTCTTTGATTTCGCTTAATGTCTGTTACACATAAGACCCAAAATTATCAACTTAAAATTAAATTGCTTTTATGTACTTATGTGTCTATTTTTGACTTCTTATTTTTTAATTAAATTCTGGAGATGATGCAGCATGGCTATGATGGCCAAAATGAGGAGTTTAGCGCCGGCCTTTATTATTGGAGTCGGAGTTATTTTTGTCCTTTTTATGATTATATCCGATTCCAACATAATGGAAGTTTTTGGATTGAGGACAAATAATGTTGGATCTATAAATGGTGTAAAAATCAGTTATCAAGAATTCAACAAAGCAATGGATAATGAAAGAGAAAATTTAAAACAACAATCTGGTAAAGATGTTCCTGATGAAGATAATGATCAATTTCGTGATCAAGTTTGGGATGCTTTAGTTACACAGACATTGTTGGCTCAGGAAATTAAAAATTACGGAATATCTGTATCCGATCAGGAAATACGAGATATAATACTAAGCCCCAATCCTCCAGAATTTTTAAAAAGAAGTTTTATTGATTCTACTGGTAAATTTAATCGTCAACTTTATATAAGTGCTTTGTACGATCCTAAAAACTCACAGGCATTAATTCAAGCTGAAGATTATATTCGTCAAAATCAATTGACACAAAAATTACAAAGCATGTTATTAGCATCAATTACAGTAAGCGAATCGGAGCTTAAACGTAAATTTATTGATCAAAATGTTAAAATGAATGATCAATACGCTTTGGTTAGCTTGTCAGAATTTCCAGATGCTAATATTAAAGTGTCTGATGAAGATTTAAAAAATTATTATAACCTGCATCTAAATCAGTTTGAGATAAAACCTCAAAGAAAATTAAAGTATGTTTTATTCCCAACCGTTCCATCTTCAGAAGATTCAGCAAACATAAAAATGAATCTTGAAAATATTGTTGGACAAACAAAAGATGATACAACTTCATTTAAATCTTTAGTCGAACAATTTTCATCAATGCCGTATTCAAAAGATACTTTAGCAATTTCAGCATTTCCAGCTTCTATCTCTAATCAAATTGAAAATGCGAAAGCTGGTTCAATCGTTGGGCCGGCTGCTTCAAACGAAGGATATACTTTGTATCATGTAATTGGAGCAGTACCATCAAAGGAAGAAATGGTTAGAGCATCTCATATTTTGATAAATCAGTATGGCGATGACGCAAAAAATCTTGAAGAGGCAATGAAAATTTATGACCAACTTCAAAAGGGTGCTGATTTTGCCACCCTTGCTAAAGAATATTCTAAAGATCCTGGAAGCGCGATTAAAGGTGGTGATTTAGGTTGGTTCGGAAAAGGCCAAATGGTTCCGGAGTTTGAAAAGGCTGTTTTTAGCGGTAAGATTGGAGTTGTTCAAAAACCAATTAAGACAAACTACAGTTATCATATAATCAAAGTAACTGGCATATCAAATACTAAATATATTGTAGAGAAAATTGTTAACCCAATTAAAGCTTCAGCAGGAACAAAGGATCAACTATTAAGTAATGCAAAAGATTTTTCTTATTTGGCAAACAAAGATGGTTTTGAAAAAGAAGCTAAGTTAATGAACTATACAATGAGAGAAACACCAACTTTTACGAAGGATGCTTATTTTGTTCCTGGAATTGGAACTGGTAAGAGCATTATTGATTTTGCATTTAATAATAGTTTAAATTCAATTAGTGATGCTTTGAGAAGCTCTTCAGGATATGTTGTCGTTGAAGTTTCTGACGTAATAAATGAAGGTGTTAAATCGTTTGATCAAGTAAAAAATCAGATTAAACCTGCGGTTATTAAAGAGAAAAAATATGAGCTTGCAAAGAAGAAAGCAGAGCAAATTAAATCTAGTATAAATGGCGATTTGACAAAAGCAACAACAATCGACGCGAATGCAATTGTAAATCAAACTGGTGAATTTACAAATTCAGGATCTGTTCCAACAATTGGAGTTGATTATAACTTTTCTTCAAAATCTTTGGATCTTCCGATAAATAAAGTATCAGATCCTATTAAAGGCGAACGAGGTTATTATTTGATAAAAGTTTTATCTCGTTCTGCATTTGACTCTTCTGCTTATAATATTCAAAGAGCTTCGATACGAGATAATATTATTCAACAGATGAAAAATACTTTCTTTTCAGAGTGGTTAGCAAAATTGAAAAAAGATGCAGATATTGTTGATAATAGAGCGCAATATTATGGCCAATAATTTTTTATTCTCTTAAAAAATACCCCCGGTTAAATTCTTAGCCGGGGGTTTTGATTTTTAAAGGTAAATTATCAAATTGATTTGTCAATTTACATAACTAATTATTGTAAAAACATGATGAAGAAATTTTTTATAATTCTAATATTTCTTTCTTCAACAATTTGTGCTCAGTATAATGGCAGAAAATTTATGATAGGACTTAATGCTGTTTATACTACTTCAGCAAAAATTTATTTATATCCCAATTCATCAGATGTTATTTTGAGAAATACCTATTTCCCGCTGCAAGGCATTTTAAATCCTGGTATTTATTTAAAATATAAATTGAGTGATGATATTATAATTGGTTTGAATTCAGAGTTGATGACTAAAACATCTGTCGGACCAAATTTAACAGTATTTTCAGGTAATAAAACCGTGACAATTAATGTAACTGATGGATTTAGATTAATTCCGATAGAATTTTCGATTTATTATTTGCTGCCATTTTCTTTAGAAAGATATAAATTTTTAATGGGCGGTGGTGCTGCACTTTATTACGGTCAACATATAAGAAATTTTGGTGATGCTGAGATCAACAGTCAGGAGACACAAATAGCTTATGGAATTCATGTTTCGGTTTCGATGGATTATTTGCTAACAAATAATATTATTATTCATGGTGGAATGAAATTTAGAGATCCGCAATTCACAGTTAAAAATACTTACACTAAACAAATGGTAAATTATAATGGAAGTGAATTGGATCTTGCACAGAATTCTTTCGTTTCTAAAATTAATGTTGATGGAGTTGCTTTTGATTTGGGCTTAGCATATTCTTTTTAAATTTCTCTCCTTAAAAAACACAATTTTATGTTATTTAATTATATGAAACTATCTTTGTATAGAACTTAGTTAAAAATAATTTATTTGATTTTTTTTATGATAAAGAAAATTTATTTGACGGGATTTATGGGATCAGGTAAAAGTACAATCGGACCGATTCTGGCAAATACTTTAGGTTGGGATTTTTATGACCTCGACTTTGTTATTGAAAAAAAAATTGGTAAAAAAGTTTCAAAAATTTTTGAAGAAAATGGGGAAGAATATTTTAGAAAGTTAGAGGGCGAAATTTTAATGGAATTATCTGAAAAAGAATATATTATAATCGCTCTTGGCGGAGGTACTATAGCTAGTCAAGTCAACATTGATCTAATGAAAAGTAATGGAAGAATTATTTATCTTAAAATCTCATCCGAAGCGGCATATAAAAGATTAAGATTTAAAAGAGACCGTCCGGTTCTTACGAGAGATGGAACCGTTAACCTGGGAAAAAATGAATTTGTTAAAAAAATTGACGAATTATTAAGTGCAAGAAAAAAATTTTATGAACAAGCGGATTATACAGTTGAAACAAATAATCTGCCTATGGGAATTTTAGTCGATAAACTTGCAAGACTTATTCAATCAAACAAATAGTATTTTCAGTTAAGGGATTTGAAATGACTAAAAAAGTAATTGTGAAATTAAAAGAAAATTCTTACCCAATTTTAATAGGGAAAAATATTTTTAACAACATAATTGAACTATTAAAAAAGTATAACCTAAATAAACACCTTCTTGTAATAACGGACGAAAATGTAGAAAAAATTTATTCACTAAAAATCAGAAAAACTCTAGGTAGTAAAGATGTCAAAGTAAATTTTTATTCATTAAAGTCTGGTGAAAATTCAAAATCTTATATTGAATTGAATAAAATTTATGCATATATGATCAAAAATAATTTTGGCAGAGATTCTTTAATTGTTGCAATTGGCGGGGGAGTAACTGGAGATTTAGCTGGTTATGTTTCTGCAACTTTTATGCGAGGGATTCAATTGATACACGTTCCAACTACACTTTTAGCTGCTGTTGATAGTTCAATAGGCGGTAAAACTGGAATAAATTTTCAAATGAAAAAAAATATGATTGGTGCATTTCATCAGCCAAAATTAGTATTAGTAGATACAACTTTTTTAAAATCATTGCCCCACGAAGAAATTAATTCCGGATTAGGGGAAATAGTTAAATACGCTTTCTTAACAAATCAAAAATTTTTTTCATTTGTTGAGAAGAATTTTTATAACATTAATAATTTAAATGATAATAATTTATTAGAAGTAATATTAACTTCGGCAGAAATTAAAGCGGCTGTAGTATCTCAAGACGAAAAAGAATCGGGGCTAAGAAAAATTTTAAATTTTGGTCATACATTTGCTCATTCATTTGAAACAAATTTAAATTTTAGAATTAAACATGGCGAAGCAGTTTCCGCTGGAATTATCTGCGCACTTTTTTTGTCAAATAAAATTGGATTATTGAGTTCCGATAATCTAGAAAAATATTTAAGTCTGCCATTAAAAGTAAAACTTTCACAAAAATTAAAAAATATGAATAAAGAAGCATTGTTTGAAATTATGCTTCATGATAAAAAGAACAGAGATGAAAAAATCAAATTTGTTTTAATATCGGATTTGGGGAAATTGATACTTGATGTTGAAGCTGATAAAAATGAAATCCTTTCTAGCATTGATATGATGTCTAACCTAATTTCATAATAACACTCACTTGGATAATATTAGCCATCAAATAATTTAATAAAAACATATTTCGGATTTAAAAGAGGACTGCCGGATTGAGGGATAATCCGGCAGTTGAGTGACATTCTTGTGGAGGGATGCTATGCTTAAAACTATTTTCTATTTTCAGAAATATTGTCTCAATTGACATGCCACTAAAAATCTTTGTTTTTTGAATATTTTTCTTCATTTTAAATCTAAAATTATCCAAGATTACATGTAAATTTTACCTGAGGAAACTTTTCTACTTATTAAGTGCTTATTTAAGTGGGACTGGCGAGAGTTAAATTTTCTCGCCAGCAAAGATTGAAAATTATGAGGGATTGTGCTTAAAACTATTTCATCTTTGATTTTACAATTTATATGCCAGTAAAATCTTTGAAAAATACAATATTATCGGATTCGTAGGTGTGTTTTTTTAAGAATCAATTTTTGAATCAATTAATTTGAGACAATATTTTTTTTATTTTTTTGTTAACTTTGAGTGTTAAATATATTTTGGAGTTATGAAAATGATAAGTTCGATTGCAAATGTAGATATTGATTTCGAAGCAGAAATAAAACGATTAAAAAAAGAAATGAATGCAGTTATTCTTGCACATTATTACCAAGAATCTGAAATTCAAGATTTAGCTGATGTGGTAGGAGATAGTTTAGAATTAGCAAAAAAAGCAAAATCTACCAATGCAGATGTAATTGTTTTTGCCGGTGTTCATTTTATGGCAGAAACTGCTAAAATCTTAAATCCAAATAAACAAGTTTTATTACCGGATTTAGAAGCTGGATGCTCTTTAGCGGATAGTTGCCCGGCAAATTTATTTAAATCGTTTAGAGAAAAATATCCTAAACATTTAGCAATAACATACATAAATTGTTCAGCGGATGTTAAAGCTCTTAGTGATATAATTTGTACATCCAGCAATGCAGAAAAAATAATTAATCAAATTCCTAAAGATCAGCAGATATTATTTTCTCCAGATAGAAATCTTGGAAAATATTTGATTAAAAAAACCGGTAGGCAAATGCTATTGTGGGATGGTTCGTGTATAGTTCATGAAACTTTTAGTGAGCGGAAAATAATTGATCTCAAAGTCCAATTTCCAGATGCAAAAATTATAGCGCATCCGGAATGTGAAGAAACAATTTTAAATCGCGCAGATTTTATTGGTTCAACGACCAAACTTCTACAATTTGTAATGGAGGATAATGGTAAAAATTATATAGTTGCTACTGAATCTGGAATTCTCCATCAAATGGAGAAAGCTTTACCTGATAAGAACTTTATTGCAGCGCCACCTGAAAAAAATTGCAGTTGTAATGAATGTCCTTATATGCGATTAAATACTTTAGAAAAATTATACATTTGTATGCGGGATAGATCGCCAGAGATCATCTTACCAAGTGAGACAATAGAAAAAGCATTCAAACCGATAGAAAAGATGTTAGTAATGAGCTAAGCTTTTTTCAAGATAATTTTAAATGTTGTTCCTTGATTTGGAGTAGAAGACTTTACAAATATTTTTCCCTTATGATAAGTTTCTATAATCCGTTTTGATAAGCTTAAACCAAGGCCCCAACCGCGTCTTTTTGTGCTATAGCCAGGCCGGAAAATATCTTTTCTTCTCTTCATCTCAATTCCTTTTCCATTATCAGTCACTTC
>DAIEML010000048.1 GCA_027349615.1 Ignavibacteriales bacterium
GAAGCAAACATAGCAAAACCGGTTGAGCGCGTTGCCATAACGTCGCTGTGGTCTCCGAAAATAGATAACGCTTGTGCAGCGATTGATCTTGCAGAAACATGAAAAACAGATGATGTTAATTCGCCAGCAATTTTAAACATATTCGGAATCATCAAAAGCAAACCTTGAGATGCAGTAAAAGTTGTTGCAAGTGCACCGGTTTGTAAAGCGCCATGAATACTTCCCGAAGCACCGCCTTCACTTTGTAATTCGCTTACTGAAGGAACTTCACCCCATAAATTTTTCTTTTCAACCGCGGCCCATGCATCGCACCATTCTCCCATATTTGATGACGGTGTAATCGGATATATTGCTATTACTTCATTAGTATGGTAAGCCACATACGCAGCAGCTTCATTCCCATCTATTGTTACTTTTTTCCTTTCCATCTTCTTTCCAAATTTTTTATAAATATGAATTTTTAAATTAAGTCCATAGTTTTAGCCAAATATTATACCACTTTTTTGTCTTACTAAATGGTTATAAATCATTTAAAATCAGCTAAAAAGCGAATTTAATATTTAACTTTAATAAGTTTTTTCTTACTTCCGAGAACCTGAATTTTTGAATCCTCAATTGCTTCGTTATTAAAATTATTTTGAAATATTAATGATTCATCCAAAGCTCTTAAAAGAAAAGTAAATTTTTGTTTTTTGGTTGAAACCAGTACCATTTTTTATCATCATATATTTGTTTTTAATAGAAATTGGAGTAAAATGGAAAATCAACCAAAAGTAGTAATGTTTTCAACGCAAACCTGCAGCTTTTGCAACCAAGCAAAAAGGTATTTGAGAGAAAAAAATATCCGGTTTACAGAAGTAGATGTTAGCCGTGATTTTAATGCTGCCAGAGATTTACAAAGGATGACTGGCCAAACAGGAGTGCCGGTAATTTTAATTAACAATAGACCAATTGTGGGTTTCGATAAACCAAGAATTAATCAAATGTTAAATATTAAAGGATGAGGTAATAAAAATGAAAATTAAACCAATGGATGATCGTCTTGTTCTCGAATTATTAGAAGAAGAGACTAGAACTAAATCAGGGCTTTACATTCCGGATACAGCAAAAGAAAAACCGATCATGGGCAAAGTAGTTGCTGTAGGAACTGACGAAGATTTAAGAGAGAAAATTAAAGAAGGCGATAAAGTTCTGTTTGCAAAATACGGCGGAGAGGAAATCAGCTTTGATGATAGAAGTTATAAAATCGTTCAGCGATCTGATGTACTTGCGGTTATAGAAGATTAAAATACTCAAAATCCTAGCCCGCCATCTTTTGGCGGGTTTTGGGAATCAAATTCTCTCCGGTGTGAAATTTCTAGTTTAGAAGAATCAAAATCATCATCTTCATCTTCCCAATCATATTTTTTATAAGGGTCAGATTTTTTAAATATAAAAGCACAGCTGATTCCAATTAAAGAACCGAATAAATGGTATTCCCATGAAATACCGGTATTCTGTGGAATAACTCCCCAAATAATACTTCCATATAAAAATGTAACAATCAGCGCCAATGCAATTGAACGAGTGTCTCTTCTAATTAAGCCGCTAAAAAATAAAAATGAAACGAAGCCGTAAATAAGCCCACTTGCACCAATATGATAAGCAGAACGCGCAAATAACCACACAAAAATTCCGGGAATAAAGTAAACTAATAAGAATACTTTTATTGCAGAATTTGGATAAAAATATAAAATGCCTGCGCCTAAAAATAATATTGGTAATGTATTAGAAAATAAATGTCCAAATCCAGCATGAATTAATGGAGCGGTAACAATTCCTATTAATCCAGAAATCTTTCTTGGATATAAACCGAATGAAATGAAATTAAAATTAAAAATTACTTGTGTTAATTGAATAATCCACAAAAGAAAAATAAAACCAATAGGAACTATTATGCTAGTTAAGATTTTCTTTTTTTCTTCATTCATTGATTTTTTCTATCTACAAACAATCTATTAAATCTATCAATTTATTAATATCAATTAATCTACTACAACATTAAATCTTAGTGAATTTAATATATGAAAAATTCTTAATCATTAACACAAAAGAAATTTGATCTTATTGGCAAGAAAATGAAAAGATTTAAGAGATATGTTTGGGGCCAAAAAGGCAATTATTCAAAAGTTTAAAAAATAAAAGCGCTCAATAAGAGCGCTCATAAACTAACGATAACCAAAAATTTTAGCTTTTCGGTTTTGCTTCGCTGACAATAATATTACGGCCTTTGAAATCCGCACCATTGAGAGCTTGAATCGCGTTAGTAGCTTCGGATTCGTTTTCCATTTCAACGAAGCCAAAACCTCTGGATCTACCGGTCTGACGATCGGTAATAACTTTAGCAGAAACAACTTTGCCATGTGCTTCGAAAGCTGCTTTCAAAGCGTCGTCATTTACTGCCCACGGGAGAGAACCCACAAAAAGTTTAGTACTCACTAACTTACCTCTAAAAAAATAATGAAAAAACAATGCGGTTTTTAAAACCGCATTTTAAAATAATACTATTATTCAATAAAACAAAATAATTTAAGCGGTTTAAAGCGAAATTTAGCTCAGATTCCGAATAATTTGCGGAATGTAATAATTGTTTTTCTGAATCAGTTTTGAAATATCATTTTAGAATTTCATTAATTGCTTCTGATAAATTGGAAACAGAGAAAATTTGAATTTTCCCTAAATCTTTAATCCCCTTTAAATTATTTTTAGGAATAATGATTTTCTTAAAGCCCAATCTTTCAGCTTCTTGAATTCTTTTTTCAATTTGACTTACTGTTCTTATTTCTCCGCCTAAACCTACTTCACCAACTACTACACAGTTTGGATTAGCAGTTTTATCTAATAAACTTGATGCAACACTGCAACAAACAGCTAAATCTATCGCTGGCTCATCAATTTTTACTCCGCCAGCCATATTCAGAAAAACATTATTTGCAGAAAGTCTATAACCGCTTCTTTTTTCAATCACTGCTAAAAGAATTGATAATCTCCTTTGATCAAAACCGGTAGCAACTCTTTGCGGATTTCCATAATTCGATGGAGTTACTAATGCTTGAACTTCAATTAAAATTGGCCTTGTGCCTTCTAAACTTGCAGTTACAATAGAACCTGAAGTTTCTTTTTCCCTTTCGCTTAAAAAAAGTTCACTTGGATTTTTGACTTCAGATAATCCGTCTTCGTGCATTTCAAAAACGCCAATCTCGTTTGTACTGCCAAATCTATTTTTTTGAGAACGCAAAATTCTGTACGAATGATGAGATTCACCTTCAAATTGAATTACAGTATCTACAATATGTTCTAATAATTTTGGTCCGGCAATTATTCCTTCTTTCGTAACATGACCGATAATTATTACCGAATAATGCTTTTTTTTTGCTTCCTCCATCAGCATTGAAGTGCATTCTCTAATTTGCGTAACTGTACCGGGAGAATTTTCAAGTTCACTTCTGTACATTGTTTGAATGGAATCTATAATAACTAATTCGGGTTTAAGATTATTAATAGCGGTGATAATGGGATTTAAATCTGTCTCTGAAAGAACATAAAATTCATCCGAATGAATTTTTAATCTGGATGCCCGAATTTTTATTTGTCTTTCTGATTCTTCACCGGTTATATACAAAACCTTTTCTTTAATATTTGCCGCCGCCTGCATTGCCAAAGTTGATTTACCAATTCCGGGGTCGCCACCAAGCAATATCACTGAACCTGGCATCAATCCACCGCCAAGTACGCGGTCAAATTCATTTATGCCGGTTTTAATTCTGTCGCCTTCAACTGCATTTATTTCATTTATTTTATGAAGAGAAACATTTCCGGAATATGCCGCGGTTTGTTTTTTAGAAGTTTCAATAATTTCTTCAACAAATGAATTCCAACTTTCGCATTCAGGGCATTTACCTATCCAGCGAAGAGATTCGTAGCCGCAGTTGGAACAGACATATTTTATTTTTGTTTTACTCATCCAAGAAAATATTTATAAAAACTTTCCAACTATTTTTTCAACTTCATTTAATGCGTTGGGAATTTTCGCAATTTCCTTCCCGCCGGCAGTTGCTAAATGAGGTCTTCCGCCGCCGCCGCCGCCTACAAACTTTGCGAGCTCTCCAACAATTTTTCCCGCGCTTAATTTTTTATCTTTAATAAGATCATCCGAAACAACGCAGACGATTCCTACTTTATCTTCAATTACAGTAAATAAAACTCCGACACCATACTTTATTTTATTCCTCAATTCATCGCCGAAAGATTTTAATTCATCCATATTATCAGCGTTAACATTTGCTTTATAAATTTTAATTCCATTTAAATCATTCGGTTGTGAAACAACAGAATCTATTTGTCCAAGTTTTTCTTTCAGTTTTAGTTCCGCAATTTCCTTTTCAAGTTTTTTCTTTTCGTCAATCAGTGCTAAAATTTTTTCGTCCGATTGTTTTAAGTGAATTATCTGAGAAAGAATAAATTGCTCAACACCTTCACCGGTTACTGCTTCTATTCTCCTTACGCCGCTGGAGATAGATGATTCGCTAGTTATCTTGAACAATCCGATTTCAGATGAATTTTTTACGTGCGTTCCGCCGCAAAATTCCATGCTGAAATCTCCAAACTGAACAACGTTTACGAAGTCGCCATATTTATCACCGAAAAACATCAGCGCACCCATTTTTTTTGCAACATCAAAAGGAACATTTCGATGATGCTGTATAGGAATATTCAAACGAAGTTGTTCATTGACGAGAGTTTCAATGTCTTCTAATTCAGATTCGCTAACTCTTGCAAAATGTGTAAAGTCAAATCTCAATCTATCCGGACCAACATACGAACCTGCTTGATGCACATGAGTTCCCAAAATTTTTCTTAATGCTGCATCTAAGAAATGAGTTGCCGAGTGATTTCTCATAATATTCCATCGCCGCTTAGAATCTACTTCAGCAATTACACTCATTCCGGTATTTAAAATTTTATTATTTTCATTCTCAACCACGTGAACAGTTTTGTTATCAATTTTTGTAACATCAATAATGTTGAATGAATTATTTTCAAGAATTATTTTTCCCAAATCATCAATTTGTCCGCCGGCCTCAACATAGAATGGAGTTTTATCAAGAAGAATAAGATCGTTTCCTTCTTCTTTTTTATGTCCGATAATTTTCGCGTTAGATTTCAATTCATCATAACCAGTAAATTCTGATTTTTCCTTATCTATAATTTTAAAAGAATTCAAATCACCGACAGAAATGTTTACTGAAGCAAATTTTTCTTTCGATGCTTCGCGACCTCTTTGTTTTTGGGATTCCATCAAATCATTAAATCCAGCTTCATCAATCGAAAAACCTTTTTCATTAGCCATTATGTTTGTAAGATCAACGGGGAAGCCGTAAGTATCATAAAGCATGAAGACATCTTCGCCAGGAATTACTTTTCCTTCAGAGTCTGACAAACCCTTAATCAAATCTTCAAATAATTCAATTCCTCTATCCAACGTAACATTGAAGCTCTCCTCTTCAGCTTTAATTACTCGCTCAACATAACTTTGTTTTTCTTTTATTTCTGGAAAAACATTGCTCATCGTGTTAACTAAAACATTTACCAATTCAAACAAAAACGGTTTGTTCAAATTTAATTTTCTTCCGTACCGTGCTGCTCTTCTTAAAATTCTTCTAAGAACATAACCGCGTCCATCATTACCCGGAACCGCGCCATCGGCAATTGCAAAAGTTAATGTTCTAATATGATCAGCAATTACGCGCATAGGAATTTTATTTTCTTCTTTGTCATATTCTACGCCGGAAAGTTTAGCAACTGCGTTTATTAAAGGAGTAAAAACGTCTGTGTCATAGTTTGAAATTTTCTTTTGAAGAACTGCGCAAACTCTTTCGAATCCCATACCGGTATCAACGTGTTTTGCCGGAAGTTCGTGGAGTTCTCCTTTTTCATCGCGATTATATTGGATAAAAACTAAATTCCAAATTTCAATACATTCAGGAGTTCCAGCGTTTACATATTTTGGATTATCAAAGTCATCGCTTAAGTTTATGTGAATTTCAGAGCAAGGGCCGCAAGGGCCGGTTTCTCCCATTTCCCAAAAATTATCTTTCTCATCAAATTTTAAAATATGATTTGGATTAATATCTGTTTTCGTCTTCCACAATCCGAATGCTTCGTCATCGGTTCGATAAACTGTTGCGAACAATCTTTCTTTAGGAAGTTTCCAAACATCTGTTAAAAGTTCCCATGCCCATTCAATTGCTTCAGCTTTGTAATAATCACCGAACGACCAGTTACCAAGCATTTCAAAAAAAGTATGATGATAAGTATCATGCCCAACTTCTTCCAGATCATTATGCTTTCCGCTAACGCGAATACATTTTTGAGTATCGGCAGCTCGTTTGTATTCTCTCATCCCGGTTCCAAGAAAAACATCTTTAAATTGATTCATTCCCGCATTTGTAAAAAGCAAGGTTGGATCGTCGAACGGAACTACAGGCGAACTTGGAACAATTCTGTGTTCTTTACTTTTAAAAAAATTTAAAAACTGCTGTCTTATTTCACTTGAAGTCATTTTATTTTCTGTAATTATTTTCGGCACAAAGATAACAAATTCATGGTAAAGCATAAATATAGTTAATCGAATATGAAAGCATTTAATTGATTTTTAGTTTGCGTAACTTTACTTTTGTACTGAAAAATATAGTTAAATAATAGGCAGAACACATTGGCCTTAAGTGCGCCTTCAACCGACATTGAATTAATGCAGCGTACCTCAAACTACGATTCCAAAGCTCTTGAAGCTTTGTACAATCGTTATTCTTCTCTCCTTTATACTTTAATAAAAAAAATCGTCGGCGATGAAACAGCAGCTGAAGAAGTTTTAAGCGGCATTTTTGCAATCATCTGGAAAAAAGCAAATTATTTTGATTTCTCAACTGAAAATGTATTCACCTGGCTTGTTACTCTTGCTAGAAATAAAGCTGTTGATACTTTAAAGCGATCTAAAGAAAATAATAATTTAGAAGCTTATACTGATGAATTTGAAATTAAATATATTCTACCTCACCTCTCTCCTTCGATAGATTCACTTGATATTAAGACCGCACTTAATTTAAAAGAGAATGTTGAAATTGCTCTTAACAAACTTACTGATGCACAGCAATATGTAATTTATCTTGCTTTCTATGAAGGATTAACTCAAAAAGAAATTGCAGAAAAACTTAACATCCCATTGACAACTGTAAAATCGAAAATAAAAATTGCATTAAGTAATTTGAAAGAAAATTTAATTAAAGGTGAATCCTGATGGCTGCCAGCGCAGATTATAACGAACTTCTGCAGGCTTACGCATTAGGATGCCTTGATAAAGAAGATCTTTTTGCTCTTCAAGAATTTCTTGGCGAAGGCGGTGAACTATCTTGGACTGACCTAGGAGAATATCAAAACCTTACAGCTCTGCTGCCTTCAATCCTCAACATTGAATCACCAAGCTTAGAACTTAAAGACAAAGTAGCGAGAAATTTATATAGAATAAGAACCGAAAAAAGAGCAAAGCAAAATTTTACGAAGCTAAAAACCGAAGAGCCTTCTTCAAAAGAAATTTCGCAAGATGAAAAAGAAGAAAGACTTTCAAATATTTTTAAAAGAACCCGATCTTTGCTTGAAGATGAAGCCGAACAAACATTTGAAGAATTGAAGCCAAAAGAAAGTCAGAATTTAAATGTCGAAAATTTTGAATTGGTTTCTACAAAAGAAAAAGCTTTAGAAATGAGCCGACCTCCGCATGAGACTCAAATTCAAGGGAGAGAGCAGCAAGGATTTATTAAAAAGACAATTGATGAAAAAGAAGAACTTAAACCTGAAATTTCCGAAACCGAAGAAATAAATAAATCGTCTAAACAACATAAAGAAATTTCACTCACTGAAAAAAAACATTATCAGCTTCATGGAATTCAGGAAACTGAAAAGGGAAAGAAAAATAGCGGCAATTTAATACTCACAACATTTTTATTTTTAATTGCCGCCGCGGGAATAATTTTTGTTTACGTAAAAGTAACCTCTGAAGTTAATGTTTATAAATCCGGAATAGAAAAATTAAACTTGCAAATAAAAAATCTTTCATCTCAAGTTTCTGACAACAAAGAAATTCAAAAAATACTTCAATCTAAAAATGTAAAGATTATAAATTTGTCCGGAACAGAAATTAATAAAAGCGGATTTGGAAAGCTGATAATCAGTTTTGATAATAGTAAAGGCTTCCTTCAATTTTCTAATATGCCTGCGTTAACTTTGGATAAAACTTATCAGCTTTGGGTAATTATTAATAATAAATTTGTTTCACTTGGTGTTTTTAAAAATCTAGCTGAAGGCGAGTATTTTCAATTTACAGTTCCTGAATTGACAAATAAAGGAGAGACAAAATTTTTACTTTCGGAAGAACCTTCTACCGGTTCATCAAAACCATCAACAAAAGTTTATTTAACAGGTACACTTAATTAATTTTTCTCATCATTTCTTTTAATAGCTAGAAAAATAATTACTGCAATCAAAATTACTATCCAGTATTTCAATAAAATATTATAAAAGGAAGATAAAAAAGAGCCAAGCTGCATATTTCCAACGCTTACAGAAAATACAACACCGAGCAGGATAAAAATTAAAGAAATATATAAAACCGCTTTTTCTTTTGTGTTATCAAAAAATAACATTAAAGAACTTATGCCGAGAACTAGAAGTGCAGAAGGAAAAATTATTTTTGTGGAATAGAAAATTTCAAAATAATTAAATATGAAAAAGATAATTCCGATTAAAAAAACAATCGAGCCAATGAATAAACGAAATTTGCTATTATTACCAAATGAAACATAAACTGAACTGATTCCATAAAATATGAATACATAAGATAGAATTTCTTCATTCTCCAGATTTATTAATCCTAAAAATTTAAAAATTATTGCAAGCAGTAAAAAGCTTAGTGAGTACGTTAATATTGGTTGAGTTTTTTTCAAAGCCATTTAGATTATATTATTTATAAAATCCTTTGCCCCATTATAGATGCAACAACATCAGTTGCAAAATCTGCACTTTTATTTTGATTATCTAAAATTGGATTCACCTCAGTAACTTCCAGTGAAGAAATACAGCCACAGTCTGCTATAGATTCCATAAGAAGATGAGTTTCTCTGTAACTCAATCCGCCAGGAACCGGAGTACCAACACCAGGCGCCACTGAAGGATCAACGCTGTCAAGGTCAAAGCTTACATGTATATGATCAACTTTCTCTTTAAACTGTTTTAATACTCTAGATATGACACGATGAATTCCTAGTTTATCAATATCAGCCATTGTGTAAACTGTAGGATTTAATTTTTTTATATTTTCTTTTTCAGGACCGTCAATACTTCTTACTCCAATCAGCGCGCAATTTTCCGGAAAAACTTTTGGCGCAAATCCGGAAAGATGTACAAGTCTTTCATTACCGATTCCTAAAGAGGCAGAAAGCGGCATTCCATGAATATTCCCGGAAGGTGTTGTTTCCTCGGTATTCATATCTGCATGAGCATCAATCCAAATTACTCCAAGCTTTAAATGATTTTTCTTGCAGTAAGATGAAATGCCGGCTATGCTTCCAACCGCCATTGAATGATCGCCGCCGATGCACAATGGAAATTGTCCTTTTTCTAAAACTCTTTCGACTTTTGTAGCCAAAGTTTTGGCTGTTCTAATAATTTCATTTAAATATTTCAGCTTTGGATTATTTATCTTCTGCTTTTCCTTGATTTGGATATAAATATCTCCGCTATCAATAATTTTATATCCAAGCCTTTCCAGCTTTTCTTTTAGACCAGCAATCCTTAACGCCGATGGCCCCATATCAACTCCGCGCCTATCGGCTCCTAGGTCCATCGGAAAGCCAATTATATTTACAGTCTTTGATTGATTTTTTAACATTTAATATTTCCGGTTGAATAAAACTTTATAAGAAATTTTTAACTCAAGTTAAATAGTTTATCCGCAAATTCCCAATATCTAAAGCACTTATTGTCTTAAAATTAATATTCAATATGATTATATTTAAATGCAATTTAAAACTTTTACTATTATAACTTAAATTATTGATTAAAAAAATTAATGATAACTATATCTAAAGAACCAAATATCAGTGTGGGAATTCTATCTGAAAAAGTAATTAACTTTGAACTGCACGGCGACTTTAAAGTAAACGGTATGAAACAAACTTTCAGCGGAAGATTTAATGCTGAATTAAATGATGATAGAATTATCTGCTACAAAGGGGAAGACAAAATTGAAATATCAAACGAAATAATTTTTGAACCTCAAGATCCTGAAGCCGAATCATTTTTACTTAAAGATGTAACAATTGGTGTAAAGTTTCATTGGGAAAGAAAAGAGAAAGAAAGATTTACAGGTTCTCTAAAATTATTAAAAGATAACGGGAAAATTTCTGCAATAAATATTTTACCAATTGAAAATTATCTCATCAGCGTAATTTCTTCGGAGATGAGTGCGAAAAGCTCGCTGCAGCTTTTAAAAGCTCATGCAATTATTTCGAGAAGCTGGCTTCTAGCACAGATTGAAAAATCGAAAGCGTTGAAAAAAGAAAAATCAAATTACAAAACAGTTTACAATGCTGAAGAAGAACATATAAAATGGTACGACCGCGAAGATCATAAATTATTTGATGTTTGCGCTGATGACCATTGCCAACGCTATCAGGGAATTACAAAAGTATTTACAGAAGTAGCGCGACAAGCAGTTAAGCAAACTGCCGGAGTTGTTCTTGCAAGCGAAAATAAGATTTGCGATGCGCGTTATTCAAAATCATGCGGAGGTGTATCAGAATCTTTTGAAAATGTTTGGGAACCAATTAAGTACAACTATCTTTCGTCAATTATAGATTATAAGTTTGAGCCAGAAAATTTTGATATGGATTTTTCAAACGAATCCAATGCGTACAAATGGATAAAAGGAAATCCGCCTGCCTTCTGCAACACAAAGGATAAGAAAATACTTTCACAAGTGCTTCTCGATTACGATCAGGAAACAACTGATTTTTACAGATGGAAAGTAGAATATCCGCAGCAAGAAATCTCTGAAATCATAAAAACTAAATCAGGAGTTGACTTTGGCGATATTATAGATCTTGTCCCGATTGAACGCGGACTTTCTTCGCGATTGATTAAGTTGAAAATAATCGGAACTAAAAAAACTTTAATCATCGGGAAAGAGTTGGAAATCCGGCGCACTTTGTCTCTAAGCCATCTTTACAGCTCTGCATTCATAATTGAAAAAGAAGATATACGAAACGGTGTACCGCAAAAATTTATTTTAATAGGCGCAGGCTGGGGACATGGAGTTGGGCTTTGCCAAATCGGCGCCGCAGTGATGGCAGCAAAAGGATATCAGTTCGATGAAATTCTTCTCCATTATTTTAGCAACGCAATGTTGAAAAAGATTTATTGATTTTTATTTATGAAAATTCTTTACTCTTGTCTTTCTAAAAGCTGGGGCGGAATGGAAATGTTTACTTTAACTGCAGTAAAGCAGCTAAAGAAAAAAAATATTTCTGTTGAGCTTTTGTGCATTGCAGAATCCAGAATTCATATAGAAGCAACTAACATCGGAATAATAATTCATCCGATAAAAGCTGCAGGTTATTTTCATCCTTTCAGCACTTTAAAACTGATAAGCATTATTCGCCGCGGTAAATATGATTTGATTCATACACAGGCATCCAAAGATCTTTGGCTACTTGTGCCTGCGTTGAAATTATTAAAAAGCAAAACTCCGCTTATCTTAACAAAGCAAGTCGGCTCCGCAATTGTAAAAAAGGATGCTTTGCATAAATGGATTTACCACAGACTTACTTACGCTCTTGCAATCAGCCGGGTAATTGAAAAAAATCTAATCGATACTTGTCCGCTTACAGAAGATAAAATTAAACTTCTTCATAACGGAATTGATACGAATCGTTTTGATCCGGAGAAAGTTGATAACAAAAAAGTTAGAAAAGAATTTGATATTCGTAATGATGAAATTGTAATCGGAATGCTTGCAAGATTCAGCCCCGGCAAAGGACACGAAGAATTTCTTTCCGCCGCAAAAGAACTGAATAAGAAATACAACAATCTAAAATTTTTAGTAGTTGGA
>DAIEML010000049.1 GCA_027349615.1 Ignavibacteriales bacterium
AGCATTTTAATAATTCTTCTTGGAACAAGTATCCTTTATGTTTTTGCTGCAAGCAGAATTGAAGCATACGTAAAAACTTTGGCGTTTCAAGGATTGATTTTATTTCTTCTGGTAATTCTTGATTTAAAAGAAATAAACTGGCTGAACATTACTTTCCTTGCAGTCGAGACTTTAGCGGTAAAAGCTATTGTCATTCCGTTTTTCCTGCTTCGTGTAATTAGGAAAAATGAAATTGGAAGAGAAGTTGAACCATACATCTCACAGTTTTATTCGATGTTGATTGCAAGCGGTATTTTTATTCTTGGCTTTGTGGTTGCTTTCTGGTCAGCTAAAATTGGATCCGGAGTGAAGCCGCTTTATTTCGGAGTTTCAATTGTTCTGATCGTAGCAAGTTTATTTTTAATAGTAAATCGTAAGCGAATTATAACTCATATTTTATGTTACATGATTTTGGAAAACGGAATTTTTCTTTTGTCGCTTTCAGTCGCTAATGAAATGCCACTGCTTGTAAATCTTGGAGTGCTGCTTGACTTATTTGTCGGCGTTTATCTGTTCGTAATTTTCTTCAATAAGATTCAGGAAATGTTTGATGGAAGCCATATCGATATTCTTACTGAGTTGAAGGACTAAGTATGATAAGCATTTTATTATTTCTACCGGTTTTGTTGGGATTGATTGTTCTTCTTTCGAACAATAAAATTGTTACAAGAATTTCTCTGATCTTGCTTCCACTGATTTACACCGCAGTTGCTGTTCTCGAATGGTTTGGAGTTAATTGGGTAATTCTTCCTGGCTGGCTGAATATTTATTTTAAATTTGATTCGATAGGAATTTTATTTCTTGCAGTTTTATCAATCGTATTTTTGGCTTCATCAATTTACAGCATCTTTTATTTTGACGAACACAATTACTCAGCGCAGCAAGAAACCATTTATGTCTCAACAATGTTTTTATTCGCGGCAGCGATGGTTGGGGTAATTCTTTCAACACATCTTGCGTTAACCTGGGTTTTCATTGAGGCAACAACTTTAACCAGCGCTTTGCTTATTTATTTCGAAAAGAAAAAATCTTCTCTCGAAGCAGCATGGAAATATATATACATCTGTTCAATTGGAATTACTTTAGCGTTTGTTGGTATAATAGTTCTTTCTATCGGAAGCAGATCATTCAATTCTCTTTTCTTTTCTGATTTGTATCTTCACGCTGCAGAAATAAATCCTTTCTGGCTGCAAATTAGTTTTGCTTTTATTCTTGTCGGCTTTGGAACTAAGATCGGCATTGCACCAATTCATGCATGGCTGCCAGACGCGCATTCAGAAGCGCCGTCGCCGGTTTCTGCAATGCTTTCCGGAACGCTTCTTAACACAGCATTCTTGGGACTAATTAGAGTTCAAGGCGTGATGATTCACGCGCATGAAGAATCATTTTCAAATTTTCTAATGTTGATTACGGGATTTCTTTCTTTGCTTATCAGCGCAGTGTTTATGCTTCAGATAAAAAATTACAAAAGGATGCTTGCTTATTCTTCGATTGAAAATATGGGAATTCTTTTCATCGGCATTGCGCTTGGCAAGCCAGGAATTTTTGCTGCGATGATTTTACTTGTTGCGCATTCTCTTTCAAAAACATCTTTGTTTTTAACATCAGGAAATATTCTTCATCTTTTCAAAAGCAAAAAAATTAGTAACGTGCAAGGTCTCTTGAAGAAAGACTCTTTAACCGGATGGATTTGGTTAATTTCTTTATTATCAATTTCTGGTCTTCCACCATTTCCGGCATTCATCGCAAAGTTTTTAATTGTCAAAGCTTTTTTTGCAGCAGGCTTGTCATGGCTTGCAATTCCATTTTTCATTTTGCTTGCAGTAATTGTTTACGGAATGGGAAGTGCGTTTTTCAAAATGTCGTTTGGAGAAATTGAGATCGAAAATAAAAATAAATTCAAGCTAAATTTTTCTGCTTATGCCGGACAAATTATTTTGTTACTATTATTGCTAATCATTGGAACCAATATTCCTTATACTGTAATAAATCTTTTGAAGAATGCCGCTGGCTATTTGTATTGAAGGAGTTTATAATTGATTTGGGCTGAAACAAAAAATCTGCAATCCGTATCGCTAAAAGAAATTCCAATTTTGGAATTTTATAGATTGAGAGCGCAAATTGTCGAAATGATTTCGAAAGGATGCCGGGTGATTCAATTCTTTGGTGAAAAAATTAATTCCGGCGTAATTCTTTATGTTGTTCTTGCGGATGACGAGCAATCAAAACTTTTCATTGCTTCTACAAATTTTAACGACGGTGATTCTTTCGATTCCATTACTCCGGAGTTTAAATCTTTTCATCTTTTTGAAAGAGAATTTTATGAGGAGTTTGGAATTAAGCCTCAAGGGCATCCATGGCTGAAGCCGGTTAGAGAAGGAATTGCCGGAGTTTCAGATTCGGAAGTTCAATATGATTTTTTTAAAATGACAGGCGAGGAAGTTCATGAAGTCGGCGTTGGCCCAATTCACGCTGGAATTATAGAGCCAGGCCATTTTAGATTTTTATGTCACGGAGAACAAATTCATCACCTTGAAATTGAACTTGGCTTTCAGCATCGAGGCATTGAAGAATTATTTATCCGAAATAAAAACAATCCGGTTTATCTTTTAAAACTTTCTGAATCAATTGCCGGCGATACAGTTGTTGGCCATTCCGGAACATTTGCGCGAGCCATCGAATCGTTAAGCGAAAATAATATATCACGCCGGGCGATGATATTAAGAACCATCGCGCTTGAACTTGAAAGAATTGGAATTCATCTCGGAGATCTTTCTGCTTTAGCAGGCGACGTTGCATACTTGACAGGAAACGCAGCATTCGGTGCATTAAGAACGAAGGCGATAAATACATCATTGGCAATTTGCGGCAGCAGATTTGGGCACGGAATGATTGCCGTCGGCGGAGTGAATTATGATATTAATGTTGAACAAAAAGAAAAAATTCTAAATACAATAAATAAACTTGAAGAAGATGTGGAAGTTGCGGCTGAAGTTTTATTTTCGTCGGCATCTGTTCTAGCAAGATTTGAAAAGACAGGAATAATTGCTGAAGAAATTGCTAAGGAAATAGGTATGGTTGGACCGGCGGCAAGAGCAAGCGGAGTTGCAATTGATGTTAGAACTGATCATCCGTTTGGCGGATTTTCACTTTTTCCAGTTCATAAAATAACTTTAAAGTCCGGTGATGTTTTTGCACGCGCCTATATTCGATACATTGAAATTACTCAATCAATAAGAATAATTAAGGACCAACTGGAAACTCTTGGTGAAGGTGAGTTAAAAAAATCATCCTCAGAATTAAAATCAAGCCAACTTGTTGTTTCGTTAGCAGAAGGTTGGCGCGGTGAAATTGTTCATACTGCAATTACTGATGAGACGGGACAACTGAGAAAATATAAAATAAAAGATCCGTCATTCAACAATTGGCTTGCAGTCGCCTTGTCTGTTAAGAATAATGGAATATCAGATTTTCCACTTTGCAATAAGAGCTTTAATCTTTCGTACAGCGGCTTCGATCTCTAAAAATTTTGGAATGAGTAATGTTAGACTTATTTAAATTAAGAATCAGACACGGAAAACAAGCGATACCAAATATTCGCAAAGCAGAAGTGTTGGAAACATTCAAAGGATTTCCGCTTGTTGATGAAAGCAAATGTGAAAATAATTGTGAAAAGTGTAACTCTGTTTGTCCTACCAAGGCAATTGAAATTAATCCGTTAGGAATAGATTTAGGCAAATGTATTTTTTGCGGAGAGTGTGAGAAAGTTTGTTCTGGGGGAGCGATTAAATTTACAAATCAGTATCGAATTGGAAGTACAAATCGTGATGCATTAATAATTTCTTCCGGAAAAACTTTTGAACAATTTGAAGAAGAAGCAATCCAAGCAAAAAAAGAAATTCACAAAATGTTTGGAAGGTCGCTAAAGCTGCGTCAAGTTTCTGCCGGCGGATGTAATGGCTGCGAATTGGAATTAAACGCAGCAACAAATGTCAATTTCGATATGGGAAGATTTGGAATTGATTTTGTCGCCTCGCCAAGACACGCAGATGGAATTGTTATTACGGGACCAATATCATCTAACATGGCTCCTGCATTGAAAGATGCGTACAAAAGTGTAAGCGATCCCAAAATTGTAATTGCCGTTGGTGCTTGTTCAATAAGCGGCGGATTATTTTCTAATTCAACTCAAGTCAACAGAAAATTTTTTGATGAGGTACCGGTTGATCTTTTCGTTCCCGGCTGCCCTCCGCATCCGCTAACTTTTATTCACTCATTACTAGATTTTTTAGGTAAATAACCTCTTTGTAAAAGTTAATTTGAAAAATTATTAATAAAATGAAAGATAAATAATCCTTTGTGCTATTCCTTAGAAAAGAATTTTCAAAATTGGGAAATAAAACTGGGAATTCTAATTAAAAATTAAATTTTTCTACTCATTCAATAAAAAGTAAATCAGTTGAAATCAATTCTAATGGCACAATTTATGGTTTATATTCTATTTGTAAAATCCATAGAAGAAACAATTTATGAAACTGTATTTAATTCTCTCAAAAAAAGAGACAAATTAAAGTGGAGAAAACAAAAATGAAAATAAACAAAGAAGAAGCTCTCGAATATCATAGCCAGGGAAGACGCGGCAAAATAGAGGTAATTGCAACTAAGCCGTGCTTAACGTCTAGAGATTTATCTCTGGCTTATACTCCCGGCGTAGCTGAGCCATGCCGTGTAATCGAAAAAAATGATGATGAAGTTTATCATTATACAGCGAAAGGAAATTTAGTTGCAGTAATTTCTAATGGAACTGCTGTTTTAGGTTTAGGTGATATTGGCCCTCATGCCGGCAAACCTGTAATGGAAGGAAAGGGAGTTTTATTTAAAAGATTTGCAGACATTGATGTTTTTGATATCGAGCTAAAAAGTAAAGATCCGAAGGAAATTATCAAAGCCGTTCAAATGCTTGAACCTACATTTGGCGGGATAAACTTAGAAGATATTAAAGCACCCGAATGTTTTGAAATTGAGGAAACTTTAAAAGCAACAATGAACATTCCGGTATTTCATGATGATCAGCATGGAACCGCGATAATTTCTTGCGCAGCTTTAATTAATGCTGCTGAGGTTGCAGGTAAAAAATTATCTAATCTTAAAATAGTAGTAAACGGTGCTGGTGCGGCTGCAATTTCGTGCTGCAAACTTTATGTAAGAGCCGGTGCAAAACGTGAAAATATTTTGATGTTCGATTCAAAAGGATGTATTACAAAAGATAGAAGAGATTTAAATAAATATAAAATGGAATTTGCAACCGATAAATTCCACGGCAAACTTACCGACGCATTTAAAGGCGCAGATGTTTTTGTCGGCCTTTCTATTGGCGGCGTTGTATCAAAAGAAATGATAAAAGTTATGGCGCCAAATCCGATAGTTTTCGCCATGGCTAATCCTGATCCCGAAATTACTTATGAAGATGCTGTTTCAGTTCGTGATGATATTATTATGGCAACCGGAAGAAGTGATTATCCAAATCAAGTAAATAATGTATTAGGATTTCCGTTTATTTTCCGAGGCGCTTTAGATGTTAGAGCAACAGCAATTAATGAAGAAATGAAAATGGCAGCAGTTGAAGCCTTAGCTTCTTTAGCAAAGAAAAAAGTGCCCGAGATGGTTATGAGTGCATATGGTGGAGAAAGTTTTGAGTTTGGCAAAAATTATATAATTCCAAAACCATTTGATCCAAGGGTCCTTTGGCATGTTGCTCCAGCCGTTGCAAAAGCTGCAATTGAAACCGGAGTTGCAAGAATTAAAATTGAAAATTGGGCAGCTTATGAAGATGAATTGAAAGAAAGATTAGGGCTTTCTAAAGAAATAATGAGAGTAATGATTCATAAAGCTCAAAAAAATCCTCGCCGTGTTGTTTACCCGGAAGGTGAAGAAGAAAAAATAATTCGTGCTGCACATGCCGCATTTACTGATAACATTGCAAAGCCAATTTTACTCGGAAACAAAAATAAAATTATAGATACAATAAAAAATCTTGGCTATGAAGAAAAAGAATTCGAAATTTTTGACCCTGAAATTTGTCCGACTGTAGAAAAATATGCGAAAGCCTTTTTCGATAAGAGAGAACGAAAAGGTGCAACCCTACATGAAGCTTTAGAGCTTATGAAAAATTCTGTCTACTTTGGTTCGATGATGGTTGACCTAGGTGACGCAGATGCATTGATTAGCGGTTTAACTACGCATTATCCTAATACTATTAAACCTGCACTTCAATGTGTTGGAGTGAAAGAAGGTTTTAAAGTTGTTTCTGGACTTTACATTGTTATTACAAAAAAAGATGTTTTCTTCTTTTCTGATACGACAGTTAATGTTAATCCGACTGCTGAAGAACTTGCAGAAATAGCTATTTCTGCTGCAGATGCTGCTCAAGCTTTTGATGTTGAACCGAAAGTAGCAATGCTTTCATTCAGTAATTTTGGCAGTACAAAATACCCGGAAGCAATTAAAGTAAGCCAAGCAGTCAAAATAGTTAAAAAGCTTCGTCCAAATTTAGTTATTGATGGAGAAATGCAGGCTGATACGGCTGTAGTTCCGGAAATTTTACAAGACGTATTTCCATTTTCCGATCTTAAAACAAGAGCTAACGTTTTAATTTTCCCGGATCTTAATTCAGGAAACATTGCTTATAAATTAATGGCAAGAATCGGACAGGCAACTGTAATCGGACCAATATTAATGGGCATGAATAAATCTGTTCATGTTCTTCAAAGAGGTGCTACGGTTGATGATATAATTAATATGACGGCAGTTGCCGTTGTCGGCGCAAACAACAGACTTAAACAAACAGTAAAATAATTATGTACAAAATACTTTTCGCAGAATTCATTGCACCAAATGTTAAGAAGTTCAGAATTGAAGCTCCAAAGATTGCTAAAAAAAGACAAGCTGGTCAGTTTGTAATTATTAGAGTTGATCAAAACGGAGAAAGAGTTCCGTTAACAATTTCTGATTCAAATCTTGAAGAAGGTTCTATCACCATAATTGTTCAAGGAGTTGGAAAAACAACAAAGCAACTGAACGAATTAGAAACCGGAGATTTTATTTCGGATGTTGTAGGTCCCTTAGGCAAACCATCTCATATAGAAAATTTTGGAGTGGCTGTCTCCATTGGCGGCGGTGTTGGAACTGCAATTGCATATCCTACCGCAGTAGCTTTGAAGAAAGCAGGAAACTATACAATTTCAATTATTGGCGGAAGAACGAAAGACTTTGTGATACTCGAGGATGAAATGAAAGAAGCCTGCGATGAAGTTTTTGTAACTACGGACGACGGAAGTTACGGATATCATGGATTTGTTACTCAAAAACTAAAAGAGTTGATTGATGCAAAAAGAAGAATTGACTTCGTGCTTGCCATCGGTCCAATTCCAATGATGAAAGCCGTAGCTGAAGTTACTCGGAAACTAAAAATTAAAACTGTTGTCAGCTTAAATCCAATAATGGTTGACGGCACCGGGATGTGCGGAGGCTGCAGGGCAACAGTTGATAATAAAACAGTTTTTGTGTGCGTCGATGGACCAGAATTCGATGCACACAAAGTTGATTTCGAATTGCTTGAAAGAAGAAATAGAACTTATAGAGAAGACGAAACGCAGGCATTATCTCTTCATACATGTCATTCTGATGAAGCTGTTTTGAATTCAGTTGAAAGTGAAACAAAGAAATAACAAGTGATAAAATTATAATCTTAAATTTTTCGGAGATCTGTTTTGGAGAAACTGTCAAATAAAGAAAGAATGAAGATTGTTCGTCAGGCAATGCCTGAGCAGGATAGTAAAGTACGAAGAAATAATTTTGAAGAGGTAAATCTTGGCTTTACTGAAGAACTCGCAAAATTAGAAGCGCTAAGATGTATTCAATGTCCAAAACCGACTTGCGTTGAAGGTTGTCCAGTCGGAGTTAAGATTAAAGATTTTATTGCACTTGTAGCCGAAGGAGATTATTTAAGTGCCGCAGCAAAAATAAAAGAAGATAATATGCTGCCTGCAGTTTGCGGAAGAGTTTGCCCGCAAGAAGAACAGTGCGAAGCAAAATGTGTTGTCGGCAAAAAAAATGGAGCAGTCGCCATTGGTCGTTTGGAAAGATTTGTTGCTGATTTTGAAAGGGAACAAGTTGGAATTAGATCTCCTGAATTAAAAACTAGATCAGGCAAAAAGGTTGCAATTGTTGGAAGCGGACCAGCGGGCTTAAGCTGTGCAGGCGACTTAATTCAAATGGGACACGATGTAACTGTATTTGAAGCATTGCACGAACTTGGCGGAGTTTTAATTTACGGTATTCCAGAATTCCGTCTTCCAAAAGAAATTGTAAAAGCAGAAGTTGAATCCTTAAAAAAACTTGGAGTTGATTTTCAAACTAATGCAGTAATCGGAATGACTGATACCGTTGAAGAACTTATGCAAAATGGTTATGATGCCGTTTTCATTGCTGTTGGTGCAGGGCTTCCTTACTTCTTAAATATTCCCGGCGAAAATCTGAACGGAGTTTATTCTGCAAATGAATTTCTTACCAGAGTTAACCTGATGAAAGCATATAAGTTCCCGGATTTTGATACTCCGGTTTTTCACTGCAAAGATAAAAATGTTGCTGTGTTTGGCGGCGGCAATACAGCGATGGACGCAGTGCGAACTTCAAAAAGATTAGGCGCAAAAAATGCTTATATAATTTATCGTCGTTCTGATTTGGAAATGCCGGCAAGAAAAGAAGAAATTCATCACGCTAAAGAAGAAGGAATTGAATTTATATATCTTTCAAATCCTGTTGAATTTGTTGGCGATAAAAATGGATGGCTTAAAGGAGTGAAAGTTCAAAAAATGGAATTGGGCGAGCCTGATTCTTCCGGAAGGCGCAGACCAATTCCAATTGCTGGCTCAGATTATATAATTGATATTGACATGGCTGTTATTGCAATCGGAAATGGATCTAATCCGATAATTCAAAAAACAACTCCCGATTTACAATACACCAAATGGGGAAACATTGTAGTTGATGAATCTACAATGAAAACAACTAAGAAAGGCGTGTTTGCCGGAGGCGATATTGTTACCGGCGGCGCTACTGTAATTTTGGCAATGGGCGCCGGAAGAAAAGCTGCGGCAGCAATTAACGGTTATTTATCAAATTCAAATTAATATTTTTAGATTAGGTTCTTTTTACATTCTGTTCATTTGAGTTAAATCTACTTATATTTAATCAAATTATTTTTTCATAATAGAATTATTTTAAACGGGGTCTTATGAAAATTTTTAAGTGCAGTAATGTTTTTATTATCTTCTTATTGATCATTCTCTGTGATCATCAATTATTTTCGCAGCCGCGCGATACACTAATCCTAACTCTTGATGAATCAATTTCAAAAGCACTTGAAAATAATTGGGATATTCAAATTTCAAGAAAAGATATTCAGAAGTCTCAAGAGCAAATTGATGAAGCATACGCAAACGCTTATCCGAGATTAGAGTTCACTGGTAATTACACAAGAAATATTAAGTTGCCTGTACTTTTTATACCGCCTGATAATGCGTTCAATCCGACTAATAATACTTTAACTATGGAACTTGGCTCAAAGAATAGTTATTCGGGGACAATCGGATTATCTCAAGTTCTTTACAGTCCAAAAGTAAATAATGCAATTCAAATTGCCGGCGATTACTCGGAATTTTCAAAAGTTGGGAACCAAGCGACTCAAGAAGAAGTTATTCTTTCAGTTAAAAAAAATTTCTATACAATTTTATTGGCAAAGCAGCTTGTAAAAGTAAGTAAAGAAAATTATGAAGCAGCGAAAGCAAACTTTGAAAATGTTTCTTCATTGTATAAACAGGGAGTTGCAAGCGAGTATGATTTTCTAAGATCGGAAGTACAAGTTGCAAACGCTCAGCCGATGTTAATTCAATCTGAAAATAATTTAAATCTTGCAAAAAGCTCTTTAAAAAATCTCTTAACAATTAATATTGCTCAGCCAGTTGATATTAAAGGCGAGTTTATTTTTCAAGAAGTGCCGCAAGAATTACTTATGGAAAACAGTCAGAATGCAGTAAGCAGAAGTCCGCTGGTTAAACAATTGGAATTGCAGGAATCATTACTCGATAAAAATATTACAATCCAAAGAGCAGATTATTTTCCGACCATCGCTTTCTTCAGTCAATATCAATTTCAAACACAAGACAATACTTTTAATATCAACCGATATTTATGGCCGCAAAGTTTTATGGTGGGGCTGCAAGTATCGTATCTTTTGTTTGATGGCTTCAGCAGAACGGCAAGAGTTCAACAAGCTATAATTGATAAAGACAAAGTTAGTTTGGGAAGAAAAAAATTGGAAGAAGGACTTAAGGTTCAGGTGCTTCAGTCGCTGTTGAAAATGAATGAATCTAAAAAAAGAATTCAAGCTCAGGAAAAAAGTTTGCAGCAAGCTGATAAAGCATTGAAGATTGCAAACACTCGTTACAAAAGCGGAGTAGGAACACAGTTGGAAATAATAGATACTCAAGCCGCATTAATTTTTGCTCAAACAAATTATTTCCAGGCAATTTACGATTATTTGATTGCCAAATCAGAATGGGAATATGCAGTTAGTATAAATTCTAATTAAAATTTTATCATTTATGAATTGAGGGAAAAATGAATTTCGCAAAGCTAATTAAAACAAAATCCAGGAATTTATTTTCAATACACAGACTCAAACTATGTTTATTCTTTTTTTTAATATCGATGATAATTCTGAATATTAATTGCGCTCAAAAAAATGAAAACGGAAATGACAGAAATAAAAATATTTTAGATACTGTTGCGGTTAAAGTTTCAAAGGCAAAAATCAGCAATATCCAGCTTGTAAAAACTTATACCGGCACACTCGAAGGGGAAGAACAAGCAAATATTGTTTCAAAAATTCCGGAAAGAATTGTTGAAATAAAAGTTCATGTTGGTGACAATATAAAAGCGGGGCAGCTTCTTTTAATATTAGATAAGTCTGGAGCATCATCTCAATTTTATCAAGCGCAGGCTGGTTATCTAAATGCAAAAAAAGATCTTGAAAGAATGGAAGCTCTTTTTAAGGAAGGTGCAATTTCACAGCAATTGTTAGATGGGACTAAAACGGCATTTGAAGTTGCACGAGCAAATTTTGAAGCCGCAAAAAATACTGTTGAACTTACTTCGCCAATTAGCGGAGTGGTGACTGCAATAAATAATAATGTTGGTGAATTAGCGAATCCGGGTTTTCCATTAATTGTAGTTGCAAGCATTCAGAGGATGAAAGTAGTTTTTGATGTTGGTGAAGAAGATATTCCTAACTTGGCTGTTGGGCAAAGCACTGAAGTGTATTCTGAATTGAAACCGGAAGTAATTCAAAAAGGAAAAATCTCTCAAATCTCAAAATCGGCTGATATACAATCCCGCAGCTTCGAGTTAAAAACTCTTTTTGCAAATACGCCGGACAAATGGTTCAAGTCAGGAATGTTTTGCCGCGTAAATGTTGAATTAAAAAACAAAAAGAATATTCTTACTGTACCGAATACCGCCGTAACATTAATTCAAGATGCTAAAAGTGTGTTTGTAGTTAATGGCCATAAAGCTTCGATGAGAAAAATTGAAACCGGAATAACTGACGGCAAGGAGACAGAGATATTGTCAGGTTTGAAAGACGGCGAAGTTGTTGTAACTCTTGGAATTAATGATTTGAAAGAAGGAAGTCCCGTTCATATTTCTGAGCAAGCAGATTAGCGTGATTATAATCTAAAAAATATTCATTTGAAAAAATGAAAGGCAGATATGAAATTAGCTGATGTATCGATCCAGCGTCCGGTGTTTGCAACTATGATGATTTTAGCGCTCATAGTTTTGGGATTGTTTTCATATTTTAAATTAAATGTAGATCTTTTCCCTAATGTAGATATTCCTTACGTCATCGTCACAACTGTATTGCCAGGCGCTGGTCCGGAACAAATTGAAACAGATGTTACAAAAAAAATGGAAGATGCGGTAAATCCAATTGAAGGAGTTGATTGGATTCAGTCATATTCTCGAGAAGGTGTTTCAATACTTGTTATCGCATTCAAATTGGAGATTGATGGAAAAATAGCAGCACAAGATGTAAG
>DAIEML010000004.1 GCA_027349615.1 Ignavibacteriales bacterium
GAAACGCATCTTCCACCTTCATCAACTGCAAAATATCCTTGAACAGTAGATGACATAGCATCACCAATCAGAACTGTGTAGGATTTATTTCCCTCAATTCTATAAATACCACTGCTTAAATGTAAGGTATATAAGGTGTCTGCTGAAAGAGTTGCAGTTCCTTGAATTGAATTTGATTGGTCATAGATAGTTACGTTTGTGTTATCGAAATATGAAAATATTGTGATGTCTCCGAATGTGTAAACTGTTGTTTTAAAACCAGTTTTTGTATCAAGTGGTACTACGAAATTTGAAGAACTATTTGATGGTGTTATTCCTTTTCTTATTGAGTGCTTGATAGATTCTCTTTGAATTTTTTTTTCTTGTGAAATCAAAATTGAATTTGCAAGTATTAAAATAGTTAGCAGAGTGGCAGCAAAAGGTAATCGTTTTAACATAGATCCTCCATTTGAAAAAAAATGATATTTATTTTTTCGGTTGAGGCAATAGAATTACACAAAAAAATATTAGTTTTTTATTGAATTACTGCAAAACTTAAGAGTTGGTTGGAGCTATATCAATGACACATTTGTGTCATTCTTAATAATTAAAAATTGGGAAGGTAAATTTTTATTAAAGTAGTTAAGAACAAAATAATTTTATAAAAATTCTCGATTGAATTTTGACTATTAAAATTTTTTCATTGCAAGATGGCCTGCACCAAACAGTCCAGCGTTTGCACCCAATTTTGATCCAAGAAATTTTACTTTATCTATAAAAATTGGTGGTGCCCATTTTTTGGCTTCGGTTTTTATATCATCTAAAAAGATTAGTCCAGGACCAAATAAAGGGCCGCCTAAAATAACAATTTCTGGATTAAATGAACTTATTAAATTAGCTGCCGCCATTCCCCAATATTCAACGCATTGCTGAATTACTTTTACAGCAACCGGATCTTTTAATTTGTATGCTTCAATAACGTCATGAGTTGTAAGCTGTTCAATTGCTTTCTTTTTAAGTGAACCGGAATAATTTTTATTTTTTGAAATTAATTCAACTGCCAAATTAACCATTCCATATCCTGAAGCGTGATATTCAAAACAACCTTTTGATTTATACATATCTTTATAAGGCCGCTCAAGCGCAAGCCAGCCAACAGCACCAACACCATCATTAAAACCATGAAGAATTTTTCCATCAATTAAAACTCCTGCGCCGATACCGCTGCCGATTGATAAATAGACAGCATTCTTAGAACCTTTAGCAGCACCTAACCACATTTCACCTAAAATATCGCAAGTTCTTTTGCTTGCAATTTTTATATAAATGTTTTGCTCAATTAGAAGTTCGAATAGTTCTTGTTTAATTGGATAATTTTCCCAACCAGGGATATTAGGCGCCCAAGCAGTTCCTGTTTTGGAAAAATAAATTCCCGGTACGGATAAACCGGCAGATTTGATTTCAATAGGTTTATTCTTAAAATTATTTAAAATCTTTTTTATATTCTTTTGAATAACGCTGCTTACTTCATTTCCTTTTAATCCTTTTATGCTACCTGTTTCCATTTCTATTATTTTCCCTGTCTTACCTAAAGCTGCAACGGTTAGACTTGTACTCATTAGGTCAATTGCTATTATGGCCAAGCTTATACCCTTTCTTAAAATTAGTTTTGATTAAGCATAACAAAAATTTATCTTAATAAATATTACTTCTAAAAGCAAGAATTTTTTTTGAGGAAATAAAATCTTGCTTAACGCATCTATTCTAAATAGCTTTTTCTACGATAATAAAAATTTGTTTAACACCTTTATCGAATCTAATTAAAATATTAAAAATTTTATTAATAAAAATATAAGCAAATAAATTAAAAATCATAAACAAATTATTACGGTATAATTACCATCTAATAATAAGGTTTCTTATGAAAAATTTATATAAACTTAAAGAATGCTCTCCATATATATTAACTATGCTACTTTTAGTATTGTTTGGAGGAGCTGCGTTTGCTGGAAATGGTAAAATAACCGGCAGAGTAATAGATAGCCAGACTCGTGAGCCCCTTCCTTCGGTTAATGTTATAATTACTGCAACATTTTTATCAGATGGAAGAGAAGTTACTTTAGATCGACCAATTGGCGCAGTTACAAATGTTGATGGATATTATTTTATTCTTGATGTTCCGCCAGGAGTTTATGCTGTTAGAGCTAGTATGGTTGGATATGCATCTGTAACCCAAACAATGGTAAAAGTAGATTTGGATAGAACAATAAATATAAATTTCGAATTAACGCAGTCTTCAATTCAAGTTAACCAAGTTGTTGTTACAGCAAAAAGAGAAATTATTAAGCAAGACGTTTCGGCTACACAAGAAATTATAGAACCAACTCGTCTTACTGAAATGCCGGTTACCAGATTGGATGAATTTCTCGGTACACTAAAAGGAGTTCAAGTAGTCAGCAGTTCAGAAGGGAACGGATTAAGTATTCGCGGCGGTTCTATTCGCCAAACCGATGTTAGGCTTGATGGAATTTCTTTAAGAGATCCGAGGACTGACAA
Organism: Ignavibacteriales bacterium; assembly: GCA_027349615.1. Next base: position 2,536 of record DAIEML010000004.1, read on the forward strand.
TTCATATTTGGCTTTAAACACTACAACTATAAAAGAGGTTCAATTATTAACCGGCGGCTTTGAAGCTAAATACGGCGGTATGCAATCAGGTTTATTAAATGTAGTAACTAAAGATGGTCAAAGAGAAAGGTATACTTATTCTTTAAGTATAGATATGGCACCAGCAGGACAAAAAAGATTTTTCGGTGTTAATCCTTGGAGTACTGATTCATGGGAGTATAAAGTTTATGCAGGTCAATATGCAATGCATGGTGTTCCCAAAGGAGATTCAACAGTGCCAGCTGAGTTCCAAGGATTTAAAGGATGGACAAATCGAACAACAGGCCCGATCGCTTTAGATTCAACTCAAAAATTAGAACTATGGAAATCGCAGCATCCAATGTACAATTTTGCAAACGTTCCTGACATGTTTGTTGAAGGAAGTATAACCGGCCCGCTTCCTGGTGACTTTATTCCATTCTTTGGTGACTATGCAAAAAACACAACTTTTCTTTTGGGTTTTAAATATGAAAATTCACAATTTGCTTTTCCAATTGGACCAAGAAATAATTATGTTGATTGGAATACGCAATTAAAGTTGACAACAACTTTACCAAATAATATGAGGTTGTCAGTCAATGGGCTTTATGCAAAAGTTAATTCAATTGGCGGAAGTACGACAACAAGTTTTGGCGGTGCATTGGTCGGTAGTGCACAAAGTTTTAGTTATCTAAATAATACAACAGAAGCAATTGCACGTCAAGCAAATATGTTGGGAGGAAGCAGCGAATTCCAAATGTTTAATCGAAGTCGTTTGCAATATTATACTCAAAGATATATTGTCGGCGGAGCCAAATTAACTCAAACAATTTCTGATAATGCTTTTTATACTATTGATTTTCAAACTGGATATACCGATCAAAATCTTTCACCATTTGCAATGGATACAAGCAATCACTCTAATTATGTTACTTTTTATAGCACAGGCGCTAAAAGATATTATACTTACAATGTTCCGGATTATGGAAGTCCAAATGCATCCACAAACTTTGGTTCAGACGTTTTAGGGCAATATATTATGTACGGCGGCCTTCAACGTGTGGATTCATCTTATTCTTATGTATATAGATTAAAAGGAGATTTAACTGCTCAATTAGGGCGTCATCATCAAGTTGAAGCCGGTTTCTCGGCAACTTTACAAAATTTATTTGTTTATTCAGGAACTTGGCTCCAAGCTTATTTAGCTTACACGCCAGATACTTGGCAATATTTTAAAGCCACTCCTTTAATTACCGGTGCATACGTTCAAGATAAATTAGAATTTGAAGGAATGATTTTAAATGCTGGAATAAGATTAGACATGCTGGATCCAATGAAACAAGGATTTCAAGTCGGCTTTCCTTTAAACCCGGCATATGCTGCTTTATATAGTTATGTTTATCCATATTTGCCTGGAACTGCAAATCAATATGATCGCTGGTTAGTTTATAGAGACATGCTTAATAATCCTCCTGGTTGGCCGAGAACAGCAAATGATATTCAAACATATATTTCGCCGCGTTTGGGAGTTTCTTTCCCAATTACCGAAAGCAGTAAAATGTATTTTAATTACGGACATTTTTACCAAGCACCGCAGGTTTCATTTTTATATGGAATGAATGTCAATCAAGGTTCTGTTGCTGTGCCTACTCCAGGACTTGAAATGGGTGAAACAATATCCTATGAGTTTGGTTATGAGCAAATGTTTCTATCAGATTTTCTGATAAATATTACTGCATATTATAAGGACCAAAAAAACCAGCCGCTTGATAGAACTTATGTAAATTATTACGGTGATAATATTGTTACCGAATATGTCCCTGATGGTTATAGCGATACAAGAGGTGTTGAAGTAAGATTAGAAAGAAATGTCGGAAGATTTTTTACATTCAATGCAATGTATGATTACATGATTCAAAATGTTGGGCATTTCGGACTTGCTGCAATTTACGAAGATCCTTTAGTATCCAGAGATAACGAATTAAGGCAGCCAGTAATAAATAGAGATCAAGCAATTCCTAGAGCAAATATTAATTTGAATTTACATACTCCCGAAGATTTTGGTCCGCAAGTTCTTGGTCATAATATTTTTGGTGCTCTTTATGCAAACTTCTTATTTGAATGGCACGCCGGAGGTTCAATATTATTAAATCCTGAGGAATCGGATCCTAAACTTCAAAATTGGGTAGACATAGTAAATTATTGGAATATTGATATGCGTGCTTCAAAAGCTATTCATACACCTTTCGGAAATTTGGAAATTGTACTCACAGTCCAAAATTTAACGAATAATAAATGGCTGAATACAAATAATATGACTTTGCAACAATACAGCGATTATAAAAATTCTTTAAAAACTCCAGATAAAGGTGGGAGTGATGAATGGGGACAGTACAAGTCTTCAGATAATCACATTAATGTTGGCTGGTGGGAAGCACCAATATTTCTTAATCCAAGAAGATATTTAATAGGAATAAGATTAGATTTTTAAAAATTTTGATTAAGGGAAAAAAATGATAAAAAAAATAATTTATAATTTAATTCCGGTTGTAATATTTACGACAACATTAATTTATTCGCAGGAAAGAAATTATAATCCGCCTCCGATGCTTTTAAATGTCGGTCATATTAATATGAGCATGAATAAAATGATGGGTGATGGAGGACTTCAATCTCAATTTAGCTGGGATCTTACGGGAAGCAATCCACAAAACTCAGAAATATTTTATTGGCCTGAAGACTGGTATCAATCAAATTTGCTATATCAGATTTTTAATCCAATATCAATTGATGACAGCATCGGAATTACAGATCAATATGGTAAAAAACAATTTTTCTTTATTCCAGGTTTTGGAGCTGAAACAGAAACAAATTTTGGGTTAACTGATTGGGCTTATGAAGTAAGAAGATATCGTCCTCCACATATAACTGTCGATGGACTTAGGTTAGATCCTCCTTATCAATGGTATGTAAATAAAAATATTCCCGCAGATGAAATAATATCTTTTGAAGATGTACAACCTCAATATGGAATTCGCAGCCACGTAGAAGTATACGCATTTTCAAATCCAAATCATGCAAATTATTTTATTTGGAAAGCGACTCATAAATTTACAGGCGAATTGCAGCTGCCGAGAACTGCAACTTCAAAAGATACAATCCCAGATCAAACAATAAAATTCTGGTGGCCAATATCTTTTAGTTTTGGCCCTTCTAAAGCAGGCGAGAAAGCTGTAACAAATGCTTTCATGTTTGAAGGTCAAGATGATTTAGATAGCTGGTTTAAGAAAAAATCGGCATTAACTCCAAACTTATTAAGAGATTCTTTATATGTTGCATACTATTGGGATACAGCTTTTCCAGGCGCTAGTGCATATTCAAACGGTTCAACTGATGATGCTGGTGATCCGGATAGAATAACAGGGTTTATACATTCTCCTCAGGTTTGTGGTTTTACATTGCTCCACGCTGATAAATCATATTCGGATAGAACTGACGATTTAAATCAGCCATATGCAATACCTCATGCCGGTATAGAAAAAGATTTATGGGGAAAACATAGTATTGATGTTAAATATATGTATCGTGGTGATTATGCTGATTATGGTGGACGATTTCCATTAGATCCAATTTCAGCAGGTTTTCAAACTCAACCTCTTAAAGGTCCGATGCGTTTTATCACTGTAGGACCTTATACGCTAACCAAAGATACTAAAGCAAATAGAATTGATTCGCTTACTTTTGTTTATGCTGTTGGAGTTGGCGGATTAGGATGGAATGCTTGTGATTCTTTGGGAAGACTTTGGTTAAACAAAACTATTACTGATGGAGCTAAAGACAGCGCAATATTAAATGCAGGTAAAGATTCACTTTGGAATACAATGGATAGAGCTAATTGGGCTTGGAATAGAATTAGTCAAGGTTTATCAGTTCCAACTCCGCCGCCTGCACCAGATATTGAAGTAACTTCCGGTCCTGATCTAATTACAGTTAATTGGTCATATCCAGATCCATCATATTTCAAAAACACAATTACGGGAGTAGATGATTGGTATTCATGGCGAGTTTATAGAAAGCAAGGTGCATATTTAGTAAACGATCCTTTAGATCAAAATAGCGGTGCAAGATGGCAATTAGTTTATGAAACCACAGATAGAAATCAAACAACATTTGTTGATAAAAATGTAACTCGAGGAGTTGATTATTATTATGCAGTTTCTGCTGTGAATAATGGTTCTCAAAATGATGGTATTTATCCCGGTGAACAATTGGAAAGCAACTGGCTGGAAAACAGATCTGGATATCCAGCAGTTCCGTATAAGGCGGGATTGAGTACTTCTAAACAAGTTCGAGTTGTTCCAAATCCGGCTACTGTAGCTGCTGGCAGCGGCCTTTCTTCAGGTACGCCTGATAAAATTTCTTTCTTTAATCTACCTTATAAATGTACCTTAAGAATTTTTACCGAAACCGGAGATTTAGTAAAAACTATTGTTCATATAGGTACTGCCGATGAGGAATGGAATCAGCGTACAGATGAAAATCAATATGTAAGCAGCGGTATTTATATTCTTGCAGTAACGGAATGCCAAGATCTAAGCGGCAAAGCATTGCCAAATGATTTTGTTAAATTCATTCTAGTTCGTTGATAAGGAGGTTTTGATGAAACTGATTACAAAGTCTATAATTTTTTGTTTCTTATTAAGTTTAGGATTTATGAGTGTTATTAATGCACAAGTAAAAAGAGCACAAGTTGGATTTAGGTTTTTAGAAAATCCTGTATCTGCCGAAGTAATGGGTAGAGGAGGAGTTGGAGTAACAACAACTTTTAATTCAAATGCAATTTTTTGGAATCCTGCTTTGCTAGGTGAAGTGCCAAATAATATTTATATAAGTTTAAATAGAACACAAGGTATTGCTGATATTAATTATAATGCGATCGGTGCCTCTATTCATCTTGGTGATTTTGGTGTTTTAGGATTAAGCTTATTAGCAATGGATTATGGAACATTTTATCAGACAATGCGAGCTGCAAATGATCAAGGTTATATAGAAACCGGAACATTTTCTCCAACAGCCATTGCAGTTGGTGTTGCATTTTCTCAAAAAGTTAGCGAACGATTTTCTTATGGAGTTCACGTAAAATATGCACGACAAGATTTAGGCAGTGCATGGATAGCTACAGCCGGCGATTCTTTAGGTGATCCAAATCTTTTAAAATCTTTACAAGAGAAAAAATATGTTTTAGGTACAATTGCTGCCGACGTTGGGACATTTTATGATTTTCAATATAACGGCCTTACCTTTGGTGCAACAATTTATAATGTTTCAAGATCGCTTGCTTATGAAAATGAAAATTTCCCATTACCATTTTCTGTCAGTTTTAGTGCAACTGTACAGCCATTAAGATTTGTAATGGATAATGAAACTGCCCGTTCAATTATTTTAAGTTTTGAATCAAATCATCCAAGAGATTACAGAGAAAGAGTAAAGTTTGGTGCGGAGTACCATTTCTTTGATATGTTTACTGCAAGATTTGGTTACATGGTTAATTATGATGAAAGAAGTTGGACTGCAGGAATTGGAGTGAAAGCTAATGTATCTGATATTCCAATACGAATTGATTATGCAATGGAACCATTCGGCTTATTTGGAAACGTTCATTATATTTCTTTAGGTTTTGCTTATTAATTAAAGGGATCGATAAATTTTGAAATTAATGTATTCAGATAATAATTAACTTACCTCCAATATCGCTTTCAAAATAATGAAGATGAAATGAGCCATTTTCACAAGAAATGGCTCTTTCATTTTATATGTGATATTATTATAAGAAAATCATTTCTAAATAATTAAATTAAATCGTTCAAATTTCTTGACATATTTATCATTTGTAATTATTTTTGGTTTCAATTTTTGAAAATAAAAATTCCGCGATAGCTCAATGGTGGAGCATTCGGCTGTTAACCGAAGGGTTGCAGGTTCGAGCCCTGCTCGCGGAGCCAAAAATTAAAAATGCGAACTTTAATGGTTCGCATTTTTAATTAATACTTAACTAATACTAAAATGTACTTCTTTAACTATTTACTAATTTAATTGTTTAAACAACAACTCTGCTTTTCTTTTAAGACCGACTTTATCTAAAGCTTTAATATATAATTTCTTAAAAGTTACATCATTTGGTGAAAATTTAATTGCATTTTCATAAGCTGCTAGCATATCAATATAAAGTTTATGGTTATTATAGAATGAAGCTAACAATGTTTGTTTCATAGAATTATCAATATTTCTAAAATCCTTCATTAAAATATTAACTGAATCTTTTATCAAATTGGCATTTGTTTGTGTTAACCAATAAAAATGAGAAGTGTCAGTTAGAGATTTGTTTTTACTGGCTTCAGTTATAAACCATTTAAAATGATCACCACGTGTTAATTTGATTTTCTTAAAATTAATTACAAGTGAAGTATCATTTAATTGTTTTGAGTATATAATTTTCCCTGTGCTGCTTGCAATTGAAAAAATGTAAGATTTTTTTGTAGAAGAAAACCAACTAAATGCAGCTATCTCGCCATAAATATCGGTATTTGAAGGAGTGCAATAATCAATTGGAAATTTAATTAATCTTTCAACAGAACCGGTTACTTTCATGTTTCCAATATCATCAACTGATTGTACAAATTGTGCCAAAACATAGTTTGTAAACTTCTTAGTTGTCGAACTTTTATTTGAATTTATAAGAGAAATCAATTTTTTGGAATCGTATTCCCCAGCTTTTCTTAGGTTCAAAGTTCTGCCATCTTTATAAACTAGATCCAGGTAAGTATTTTTATTTATTTTAATTTTATCCTTATCATAAATTTTATCACCAACTTTTATTATTAAAGTTTTTGATCCTTTAATTAAATTAACTTTCCCCTTAACATTTAAAGCAATAAATTTTACTTCTTGGCAATAACTTAAATTGTATATAAAAATAATTGCCATAAATATTAATATCATCTTTTTCATATTAGGCTCTCTTTAGTTTATACTTTTTAATTTTTTCTATAATTATATCATAGATTGCTTCACCGTCAGAGATTAGAACTATTGAAGCAAGCATTAAAGTTATACTGAATTTCAATTGGAAATTTATAAATATTTCCAAGTCAATAAAAAGTAAGATAATAAATTCTAAAGTTTTTGTTGCTAAACTTATTATGCTTAACCAATCAATATTTTTCATCTTAATAAATTTAAGTAGAACAATGTTTAAATAGCAGATTATCATTGCCAACAAAACTTCTATCCATGATGGCAAATTGTTAATGTATGATTTACTCAAAATCATCGAAATGATATTTGCGTGGATAACTACTCCGTACATATCCGGATAAGTCTTTCCGGCGTAATTTTCATTCAAAGGCGTATAAAAAATATCTTCTAAAATTGTATGCGAAGGGTATTCACCTAAAAATCCTAAAAGAACGATTTTATTTTTTATAAAATCGACATTGTCTAAATTGTTTAAGTTTGTTCCATCGATATAATAGAATTTATCAGCATTCCCACGATAGTTTATTGTTTCAAAATCGTTATTCCTTTTAATAAGTTCATCATAACTTTTTTTGTCAAACAATTTTGTAATTTCAGTTGAAAAAGCATCAATGGTGCTATCTTTATATTTAGCTTCGGGTTTAAATAATCTTATCGTCGTTAAATTAGAACCGGCTTTGCTTGGCAAATTAGCATATCCCGAATAAGAAAAATTTGTTAATTTATTAATTGAAGTTATTAAAGTATCATAGTTTTGCTTGTCTTCATCAAAACCAGAAAGTTTGTTTACAATTACAGTATTGCCATCTAATTTAATAGCTTTTGAAAGAAGGGAATCTCCAATTGGTTCTTTGTTTTCTCGGAATAAAATATCAAGCCCAACTACTTTTGGTTTATAGCTTTTAATTTTTGTTATCAATTCAGCAAGCTGTGGTCGATTCAAATATCCAATATTTACAATCACAATGTTTGTATCGGCAGATTTTTCCGGGCTTAATTTTGAAAACACAATATCATTTACATCAAAATCATAAAGAGCATTTTTCATCGGATTGAAGAAACCAAGATTTACAGGTATGAAAGTTAATAGCCAAATAATTACAAAAACGGTTATTGTAATTCCAAGATATTTTAGGTTAAATATTTTTTTCATGCGGTTTAGAAATATTGATTTGAGATATACGAAATTACAGCATTATTAAGACTCAAACAATATTTGATCTAAAATTGGAAAATCTGAAAAAATAAAGAAGGGGACGGTGAGTTTCGCCCCCCTCTGCTATGTGTATAGAGGTAAGAGAGAACTAATCAGTATTCATTTCATCATCAACATTTATATCTTTTACTCTGTCTTTAGATTGTTTATAATTGTTGATATTGTAAGTAAGTCCTAAGAATAAAATTCTTGAATCCCTTTGTCCGGTATTTAATAAAGTAAATCCGTTTCCATAAGTTTCAGAACTGTATTTCCTTGTATTGAAAATGTCGCTCAACCTTAAGTTTACTGATAAATTACCATTCATGAAATCTTTTTTTATTGCAACATCTGTAAAGTATATTGCATCAGTTCTGCCTTGTGGCCTAACCACAGGTGAGTTATAAGTTGAAGATATTTGTAATGATAAAGTTTTAGCTAAAGACCAAGTTGAGTTAATTCTTCCAGCCCAACTATAACTATAATTGCTTGTTCCAGTTACTAAAACAGGATCGTTAATATCTGACCTAAAATAAGAAGCATTAGCATTAATACTCCACCATGGAAATAGTTTTCCGTTTGCTAAAATCTCAGTTCCATAATTTTTTTGACTTGCGATATTTTCATATGTTGTTTCAGTAATACCATTATTTGCAAGGTTACTAATTTCAGTTATCATTCCATTAGTTTGTTTTAAGAATAATGAAGTATAAATGTTGAAATCAAAAAATATAGTACTGTATCCCATCTCGTAAGAATTTGTATACTCTGGTTGAAGATTTGGGTTTCCATAAGAAAGATTTAATGAATCCGAATAATTTGTAAAAGGATTCAACTCCCATGGACGCGGTCTATCAACTCTTCTGCTGTAACTAATTTTAAATTCTTGTAAAGGCGTAAAATCGTACGCAAAAAATACTGAAGGATAAAAGCTTAAATAATTATCTTTATAATTAGTTCCTTCATTCAACAATTTAGAATCTGTAATTGCATATTCGCTTCTAATCCCGCCTTGAAATTTTAAATCATTTATTGATCCGGTATATATTCCATATAAAGCATGAATTTGTTCTTTATAATCAAAGTTGTTGCTTCTTAGATTATTATTAATCCAAGAATTATTATTTGGATCAAAATTGTAAAAATTATAATCCATTCCTAAATCACTTATGGAACTTTTGTAGCCTAATTCTATCCTGTTATTTTTATTAATCGGTTGAATAAAATCTGATTGAATAATAAACATATTATGAGTGTCACTGTTTGTGTTGTTATTTAAAGATGGCGGAATTGAAGCTTGACTTCCATCGACTAAGTAATAATTATAATTTGTTCCGCTTGTGCTGTTCATACCGATACCAGTGTACAGAAGACTAGCGGTAAACTCTTTTCCTTTTTCATCATATTCTCTTTTATAATCCAAGGAATAATTCATCGCTTTTACACTTCTATCGCCTGTGCTGTAATTTGTAAAATAATTTTGAAGCGATGATTGATCATTGAGCAAGTAATTATTAATATCGCCCGAATTATTAACATGAAAATTTCTATATTGAGCTGAAAGTGAAAGAGTATTGTAATCGTCAAAGAGATATTCCGTGCCTAAATTTGCATTAGCCATATTGAAATTATTTTGAGAAGAAGAATTTTGATTTAAGTATGAAGTGTTTCCGGAATAAAAATTTGTTCTATTCGAAATTCCTGTCCTGTTAAAATCAAATATTCTTCCAGCAATATCACCAAAGAAATTTAAATCTCCGGTTCTATAATTAAAGTTAGTACCTCCAGTATATTTACTTCCGGATCCAGCATTTAAATTAAACACACCATTAAAGCCGAGGTTCGATTTTTTCTTTAATACAATATTTATTATTCCCGCCGTTCCATCAGGATCATATTTTGCTGATGGATTTGTAACAAGTTCAACTGATTTAATTGAACTTGCTGGAATTGAAGTCAATACATCACTGCTGTTTAAACCAGCCAATCCCGTTGGCTTTCCATCAACAAGAATTGTTACATTACTATTCCCGCGCAAACTAATATTTCCATCTATATCAACTGTTAATGCAGGAATATTCTGCATTACATCTAATGCAGTTCCACCTGCGCTGGATAAATCTTTTTCTACGTTTACAACTTGTTTATCTAAATTTGTAACAACCATATCTTTATCAGCTTTAACTACAACAGCACCGAGTCGAACTGAAGTTGAAATTAAATTAACTGTTCCTAATGAAATAATTTTATTTGCGGAAGTAATATTTATCGAATTTATAACATCAGTTTTATAACCGATAAATGATATCTTTGAATAATAATTACCTGGAGTAATATTCCTAATTAGGAAATTACCGTTTTCATCTGAAACTGCACCATTAACTATGGATGAATCTTTTTTACTGAACAAAGTTACATTTGCATAATCTATAGGTTTCTTTGTAGAAAAATCAATAATTTTTCCTTTAACTATTCCAGCATCTCTAATCCCACTTTCGCCTTTTTTGTTTATTTGGCCGAATGCAATAAAGTTTACCATTATTATTGCTGTTATTAAAATTCTTTTCATTTTCTCTCCATAAAAATCAAACTGTTTGAAATATTTGTAATCTGGCTTTTTGACATGTCACTAAATTCTTGAGTTTAAATACTTTTTGTTTATCGGATAAACGGAAAATGAGTTTGATGGATGGTTTAATTTATTGAGTTTGTTTTCTGTGTCACTCTTAAAAAATATTTCAGTTTTCGGCAAAGGAATTTAATGAGTTGAAAACCAGAGAGTTTATTTAAAAATTTGTTGATAAGAATTTCTGAATAATTATTCTTAAGTAAGAATATTATTACCGGTATTATTTTTTTCTATTATTCTAAGTAATAATAAAAATTATATAAATTATTTAAAAATTTATTCGAATATATATTATAATTTCAGGGGTTTTAATGAAATAAAAATTAAATGTGATATTATTTGTTTTAAGGCTTAATAATGGGTCTTCTCAAAAATATCTTCTCAAAAAAAGATGAAGAAAATTTATTAAATAGCGGAAAAGAAAAATACAATCTAAGAGATTATCTGGGGGCTATTAATGATTTTACAGCATTGATTGAATTAAACAATCAATGTATTCAAGCTTTTTTCTGGCGTGGAATTTCTAAACTTTTAGCAAATGATTATGACGATGCAAAAGTTGATTTCGAAAATATCCTAAAAATAAATCCAAATTATTCAACTAAGGTTTTTTATTATCTCGGAGTCATAGAAGAGAATGGAAAAAATTATTCTACCGCAATTGAATATCTGAATTCATACATTATTAAAAACTCATCTGATCCGGATGGATTTATTGAACGCGCAAAAATAATGTCACTTCAAAATAAAAATATAGAAGCTATTCAAGATTATGATAGAGCAATAAAAATAAATCCTACAAATCCACTTTATTTTACCCAGAGAGGAATGTCAAAGATAAATCTTGCAGAATATAAGCAAGCAATAATTGATTTTAATTCGGCAATAGAAATAAATCCTTTATTTGCGCAGGCATTTAATGGAAGGGGATTGGCAAAAATCAAAATGCAGGATTGGGAACAGTCATTAAAAGATTTTCAAACTGCCATTGAAATTGAGCCTTCGTTAAAAGATGCACATTTCAATCTCGGATTTTTACTTCTGGAAAACCAAAAACATAATGAAGCAATAAATTCTTTTAACGTTGCAATTAGCTTGGATGAAAAATTTTGTAAAGCATATATTTTTAGAGCAAAAGCTAAATTTGAAATTGATGATCCGGACAGTGCAATGCTTGACTTTTCTAAAGTAATAGAATTGGATCCAAATAATGCTGAAGCATTTAAACAATTAGGCAAAACAAAAAAAGTATTGATGGATTTTGATGGAGCTATTCAAGCCTTTTTGAAAGCATCGCAATTATCTCCCGATGACATTGAAAATTATTTTTCACTTTCAGATTTGGAAGTAGAAAGAAAAAATTTTGATCAAGGTCAAATATATCTTGATAAAATTTTAGAAATAGATTCTAATTCTGAGTTAGCATATAAACAGAGAGGAATCCTAAAATTTAATCAAGGGAAAATTTATGAAGCGCAAACTGATTTAAATAAAGCAATTGAAATTAATCCCAAATCATTTGAATCATATTACTATCGCGCAAAAATTAAAGATAGATTAAAAGACAACTATGGTGCATTGGCAGATATTACGCTGGCACTACAAAATCCTGAATATTTAGAAGCTTATGTTTTTAGAGGATTATTAAAAGTTGGTAAAGGAGATGATTATGGCGCCTCGCTTGACTTTACAAAGGCAATTAAACTAAATCCTAAAAATCATGAATTATATTTCCTTCGCGCGAAAACCTATAGAAAGTTAGATTTACCAAAAGATGCCGAGCATGATCTTTCTACAGCAATTAGACTAAATCCGAATTATGCTGAAGCGTATTTCCTTCGTGCGCTTATTAATTTTGAAATTTGGGATTTCAAACAAACAATAAAAGATTGTCAATCTGTAATAGCTTTAGATCCTTCTTATAAAGATAAAATCGCTCCAATAATGGAAAAAGCTAAACAAAAAATCCTTTAGATTTCTCTTTTCTTCTTAAAACAAATCATTTGTGATATAGATAATTTTTTCTCTCCAATTCATATTTATATTATTAATACTTTCTAAAAAATTATAAGGTATAAAGTATGTATAAACGGAAAATATTTTTATTTATTTTTTTGATAATTTCAATTTCAGTTTTTGCACAAACTACAAACTCAAAAGCTGATAAAAAAGAATCAAATTTAAATCAATATTATAGCGGCAAAGTTGGATTTTATAATCCTGGAAATGGTTTAAACAACGGCTTAATACTTGGTGTTGATGGTATAACTGAATTTAAAAAATATAATTTTTTCTTAAGCGGAGATATTGACCTTTACCAAAAAAAGACGATTGATATTTTTTCCGATCCCAAACCTAATATATCAGACCAATTAATTTTTCTAATACCGCTGCATGTAAATTTTGGTTATAAATTAGCTGAAGTTGCAGATGCCGATACAAAATTTTATGCTGGATTAGGCGGTGGATATTATCTTTATTTTTATAGCGTTTCTTACTCTGGAAATTCAGGTGGATTATTTGGTGGACTTACGACTAATAGCGATTCAAAAAGCGGAGGAAATATTTTCTTTTCTATATTTGGAAGAATATTAATTGGAAAAATATTTATCGAACCGAGATATTATATTGCATCGAAGAAAAGTGATAATACCGGTGGGTATACTTTTAATATCAATCCATCAGGATTTTCAATTTCTTTAGGATTTCAATATTAAGTAGTTCTAATTTTTATATAAATATGAAAGGCGATTATTTCTAATCGCCTTTTTAGTTTTAAATGAAAGATTCTTTTAGCCTTCGAGAAACAGAAATAAAGAATCCAACTACCATTATAAGTATTCCGGTCCAAACTAAATTAATGAACGGTTTTGTACTAGCTTGAATTGTTAAAACTTCTTTAGGTGTTGAGGCTGAAGTGTTATCGCCGGTAATCTTAGCAAAAACCAAATTTGCTTTTTGTGTAGAAGGATCAATTTTTTGAAGCTGAATTTTTAAGTTTGCATCTTTAATTTCAATTGGTACAAATTGAATATCGCGTCCATCTTTTTTCATTAAAGCTTGTGCAGTATAAGTTTTTCCATCTTTAGCGATTGAAAGTTCTGCGCCTAATTGAAAATTACCGCCGCTCATCATTACGCTCATATCTTTTGGTGCTATAAAATTTTGATAAGTAATTTCTGCGCCGTCAAAGTTAGTTTTGTCGCCAATTCCTAATGAAATTTCCTGGCCTTGTGTCTGGTTCTGCGAACCATCATCATAACCTAAAGGAGAAACATAAAAATCTTTTGTGAACATATTTAGAATTGCGGGCTCTCTCATTAGACCATTATTGTAATCACTAATATACATTACCGGACTTACTGTAAAGTTCTTTTCACCTTTGGTGCATTTAATATTGAAAGCATATTTTGTATTATTATCAATCGATTGATAACCTGTGAAAATCATCTTATAACCAAAAGCATCTTGGGGAACATTCTTAACAAGATCAATATCTTTTTCTCTACTGTAAACAGATGAAGATATTACTCCAAGTAAAAACAATGCAATCCCAATATGTGCAACGTATGCACCGAGCATTTTCTTATTGCCTTTAATTATTTTTATAGCAATCTCTATATTAACAATCAAAGCAAATGTTGTTGATAATGTTAAGATCATAATTAAAACATCTGTTATTCCACCGAATACAACTATCAAAGCAGTTATTATTATGGTAGCGGCAACCGAAAATAATGATCGTTTAATTAAGTCTTCTTTTTTTGTAGTTCGCCATTTTAACAGTAAGCTCAAACCATTTAATAAGCCGATAATTATTGCGATAGGGATGTGCATTGAGTTATAAAATTTTGCATCAACTGAATGACCAAAAATTGGAGCGGAAGTTCCAACCAAAATTATTGCAGCGGATGTGCAAAGAACAATTGCAGCAGTAAATAATGACAGTTCTCTGGATAAAATTCCTTCATCAGATTTAGAATGAAGTGATAAATATTTCCATCGATATATGAGAGTTCCAAATCCTAAAACAACAAAAGTTCCAACAAAAATTATTAAGAATAAATAAACAATTGTTCCAGGATCAACAAAAGAGTGTACAGATGCATCGCCTAAAACACCGCTTCTAGTTAAGAATGTACTATAGACAACAAGAATATACATCAATAACATGAGGATTAAATTTGTTTTAGCAAATTTCCCAATTCCTTCACCTTTATTCTGGCTTTTTTTCTGAACAAGCAATGTATGAATTCCAGCAACACCAACAAGCCAAGGAATCAAACTGGAATTTTCAACCGGATCCCAAGCCCAATAACCGCCCCAGCCAAGCATTTCATAAGCCCAATAACCGCCAAGCATAATTCCTAAACCTAAAATTCCAGCAGCAGCAAGCAGCCATGGAAAAGATTGTTTTACCCAATCCTTATAATCATTTTTCATCATAGCTGCCATTGCAAAAGTGAATGGAACAGTTGACATTGAAAAACCCGTAAATAGGATTGGCGGATGAATTTGCATCCAGAAGTTAGTGAGTTGCGGATTCAAACCTCGGCCGTTAATTACTAATTGCTTGATTGAAATTCCGTTTGATGAAAGAAGGCCAACCAAATCTGAATTTACTTTTACAAATTCTTGATTAGAGGAAGCATCATTAAAAAGAAAAGATTGAAGAAAAGGTAAATGTGCAAGACTTGGATTTATACTTTTGATTCCAATAAATATTGGCTCAGACCATAAATAAACAAAAGGATTTTTGAATAAAGGCGAAACCATCAATAATATAAAAGAAGTGGCTAAAGTGAATACAGCCATTACACGATGCTCAAGATCGCCGCGTTTGGAAGTATAAGATTGAAGTATTAATCCAATTATTGTTGTTAAAAACAACCACAGCATGAAGCTACCTTCTTGTCCGCCCCAAAATGAAGCCATCAAAATGCCGGTAGAAAGTTCGTTGCTGCTATATTCATAAACATATTTAAAACTATATTGATGAGTTAGTAATAAATATTCCAGCATAGCTGCCGCAACAATGACAAGCATTGCCATAACATGATATGCTATTCTTCCATAATAAAGCGCATTGTTATAACCGCGGTAGCTCATATAATACATTACCATCGCAACAATGCTGCTAGCCAAAGCTAAAGTTAAAATTAAACTGCCAATCATAATCACCTCACAAAATCAATTTTAAATTTATCAGTTTATTACTTCTAATAAGTATTAGCAGTAATAAATTTTATAAATCTGATTATTTGAATTTAAACAAGAATAGAAACCCGAACTATAATTTTGACGTTTTCACATCTTGCGTATTTTGTCCTTCATATTTGCTCGGGCATTTAGTTAGAATGCTGCTTGCGTGGAAGAAACCATCTTTATATTCGCCGGTAACAACAACACTTTTTGCTGATTCAAAATTATTCGGCATGGAACCATTATAAATTACTTTCATCTGATTTCCATTTTCATCAGCTATATAAAATGAAAATGTTCGGTTTTGTGTATCCATAACATAATTTTTTTCTCTTACCCAGCTTCCGGTAGCTCTGACAACTTTTTCTTCTTTCATAACTTTGTCAAAGTTACTTTCATATTTAATGTTGCTTTGAGTAAAAAGATAAACCATAAAACCTAAAAATAGTACAATGATAAATCCACCAAATAAATATTTATTTCTCATTTTTATCTCCGTTCATTTCTTTTTCAACATTCTTAATTCTCTTATCGATATTGAACAGATACAAAAAGATTCCTGTCCAAACAATAAGAACAATTATCATAACAATATAAATTGCATTTTTATCTAAGAACTGATATAAATCTTGCAAGTTTACTCCATTAAAGATTGTTTATTAATTTTTTCTCTTAATAAAATTGATTTATAACCAATAGTCCACATCCAAAAATAAAGAATTGTAAAACCGATTAGAGAAAGGAAGAAAATCGTTAACATATTTCCATTCATTTTAAAATCAACTACCGGGCTAGCAGTTTGAACAACTTTTCCGCCTTCAATACTTTCTGCACCGGGATGCAAACCAATCATAATCCTAGGCATTATAAAAACAAAAAACGGAACTGTTAGAAAAGCAATTATTGAATATACTGCCGATAATGTTGCACGCTTCTCTTCAGATTCAATTGAAGATCTTAATGCAAACCAAGCTCCGTAAATTAATAAAAGTGCAAAAATACTTGTTTGTCTTGGATCCCAACTCCAATATGAACCCCAAGCAAATTTAGCCCAAACAGCTCCAGTAATAGTAGCAAGAATACAAAAAATTATTCCAAGTTGAGCAGCAGCGTATGATTTTGCATCATCATCAAGATTCTTTTTTCTTAAATACTTTATGCTATATAACGTAGACATTAAGAACGCTATTGAAGAAAGCCAGGCAGTTGGAACATGAAAGAAAATTATTTTTGCATTTTCTTTAAGGCCGGGAATTAAAGGAAATTCATACCAAGTATGAGGAACCGGAACAATTGGAAAAGCTATTCCGGCAATCGATACAAAAGCTAATATTATAAAAAGAGAAATTTTCCAAAACATGATTTTATAGCCCAAAAATTTTTATAATTTACTAATCTTTCCATAC
The DNA here is from genome assembly GCA_027349615.1 of Ignavibacteriales bacterium. Next base: position 20,021 of record DAIEML010000004.1, read on the forward strand.
AAAATCGAACAACAAATAAGATCCTGTGAGCATTATGACATCATAACAAAATACAATAGCTAATTCAAATTTAGCATCTCCAAAACTTGCGCCTTGATTTGCAAGTAAAGTTAACTGAACTGATGTTAATATTAAAGGCAGTAAAATTGGAAATGACAGAACCGGATATAATGTTCCTTTAGCTCCAGCTTTTGAAATTATAGCCGCAATAATTGTTGAAGCAATTGCCAGCCCGATATTTCCTAAAATAAATGACACAATAAATAATGCAAAGTTCTGAATTATAAATGAATCAAATAATGCAGCATAAAGTATTGCAATTATAATGTTCATGCAGAAAACTAAAATCAAATTGAATAAAAGTTTTCCTGAAAATATTGTGGATGGCGCTGCTATTAAATGTAAAGTTAAACTTGTGCCTCGCTCTTCTTCTGAAACAAATGCTCTTGCTAAACCAGACATTGCGGAAAAGAATATTACAACCCAAAACAATCCGCCTGTTAAATTTTGTGTAATTTTTTCATTTCCAATTGAAAAAAGAATAACACTTATAGCAACAATAATAAACATTACAAGTGCGTTAATTGCGTATCTTGTTCGCAATTCTGAGTAAAAATCTTTTTTATATAATGCGTAAGCTTTTGAATTCATCCAATTCTCATGATTGGGAACTATTTATTTCAAAATTTAAGCAACTAATCAATTGAATTTATATTAAGGCAAATTTATATCTAAAATTTAAGAATTAGTAAAATCTGAAGTTTATTTTAGAATAATTCTAATAATGTATTTCATTTATCATTTAATAAATAGCAATAAATATGCCGTTAGATTATTTATTATTCTTAAAATCTTCTAACTTAAGCACGATCGTACAAAGGCTTATATCGCTTTCTTCATTAGAAGCAATAATTACAATATTTGTTTTCCCTTCTTCTTCAATAATCTGATATACAGCATCTTTGCCGGAAGAATCCAAATTTGATGTAGGTTCATCAAGAATAATAAGTTTTGGCGAATGCATTAATGCGAAAATGAATTTCAAACGCTGTTTCATACCGGATGAATATGTTTTTACTAAATCACCTTTTCTATCAAACAAAAGGAATTGATTTAATAAATATTCTATTTTTTCCTTATCAAATTTTACATCTCTAATCTTTGCAAAATAATCGAGATTTTCCCAAGCTGAAAATTCTTCGTACAGAACTAAATAAGGAGAAACAAAACCAATGTAATTATGTAACTTTTCATAACTTATCTCAATTCCATCATAACTATGAATTATTTTCCCGCTTGAAGGTGAATTTATTCCGGCAATTATTTTAACTAAAGTAGATTTGCCAGAACCATTTGCACCTGAAATTCCCATAATTCCGGAATTTTCAATTTGAAAATTTAAATTTTTAAAGATGAGTCTTCTTCCAAAATTTTTACCGAGATCAATAGCTTTGAGAGAAAAATTACTCATTAAATATTACCAGCTTTCCCTTAGAAATTGAATCACCCGACTTTACAACAAAAATATAAACTCCAGATGATAATTTGTTGTTCTGATTATCTAACCCATTCCATCTTACAACTTTTTGTCCATAAATATAACTTACTTTTTGATATGCAGAATAAACTAATTTCATAGAAGTTGAAAAAATATTTATATCAACATAACCATATTGATCTGGCTTGGCAGGAATATATAGGTAGGCATTATTATTATAATCAAATGGCGAGGGAAATGCGTAATCGATATTTTCTGTAACATAATTTCCCTGTGTTAACACTTGATTATTAAGTATTGAAGCAGTTAACCAAAATGCCGGTTTATCAGAGCTGAAACTTTGGTAGTAATCACTTGTTAATTTTATACTTCCGGATTGAGGTGAATTGAACAAACTATAATTAAATGGTACAAATGCATCCACGCTGTCTATTCCTTTTGAAATATCTGCATTTGTTACTAAAGTTGTTAATGTATCTAAATTATTTGGATTGACAAATTGAATAAATAAGTTTGAGACCGGTGCAGTATTTAGCTGCAACGTTTTTGAAGGTGGAGTAAAACTAATAGTTGTAATTGGTTGAATTATCGGATAATGAATCGCATTTTGAAAATATTGTCCGGGGATGCTTCTGTAATTTGTAAAATACGTCCATACTCCAAATTTATTTAATTGTTCACCGAATGAAGTTTGATAATCAAGAAATGAATTTGAAATTGCTTGAAGGGCTCTCATTTGAGGCATTAATTGCCATTGTTGTTTTATAATTCCATAACCATAATTTTCTTGTAGAAAAATATTCCAAATTGCAAGCGCATATTCCTGGTAACCGCCGTTTTGCCCAAAACAATTTTGCGGATCGTTAAAGTAGAAAGGTAAGTATTCATAATAATCGTGAATAGTGGGATATACAAAATGTTCCATTGAAGTAGAAGTTAGCTCATAAAAAAAACCGTCTGTATCGTATCTATAAATATAATTTCCAATTTGAATTGAATGATGAAATTCATGAGCGACAGTAACTCTTGCGGCATTTATTCCAGTAGTATAAAAACCAGTATAATCATTATTTATTTCCATATAAGAAGTAAAACGCCCGCTGCCAGGTGATGTTTCTGTTTCTGGCTGCGTATCACCGTAAGTATCTCCCAAATTGATTACATAAATATCATATTTGTTATCTCCACCGGCGCCATTATCTGAAGGCGGGGGAGGATATCCTAAATAATTAACTTCAAAATTGTAAGCAGAATCCAATGCAATAGCCAGCGAATCTATGCTGTATTTTGGAATATCTGTACCGCTTATATTATAATGAATTCTGAAAAAACCATTTGGACTTACAATACTAGTATCAGTAACCGGCCGATCTAATAATACTTTTAAAATAGATTTTTGCTCAGATGAAAATCTATTGAAATTGAATCTTAAATAACTAACAATTCCAAATGCACATTTAATATGAGTTGTGTCGATTACTTGAATCCCATGTCTTTGTTCATGCGGAGTTGTTCTAATACTCACGTACAAATTAAATAATGAATCAAGTTGATTACTGTTAAGTTCTTGCCCTTGAGTTGAAGAATATAAAAATGATATTAATATTAAAACAAAAAATTTTTTCATATTAAAGTTGTTTAATGGTTATGCAGCCATTTGAATTGTTCGTATAAACTAAATGAAAATTTCGTGAGCTCATTTTCTTGATAAAAAAACTATTAACATTTTCAACATTAATTAATTTTGGTATTACAATATCTCTACCTTTGTTTATGAAATCAATTGTGCTGATGAAATTTTTATCCGGAAAATAAACATATAATTTTTTTAATCCGCTAGGTCTGATTTCTCCAAAAAATAATTGGTTCAATTGATCAATATTAAAATAATTCGGAATTTCGGAACTTCTTATAATAAATGTTTTTTTATCATTTGTAACAGTCAAAAATTTATTATTCTTGGTTTTCAATATGCTGATACAAGCATCCTTATCATTATTAAAAAGATCTCCAGCAAAAGAAAATATCGAAACTACACTGTCCATTTTTGAATTAAACAATACATTATTAGTAATTGTACCGCCTGATAAAACTGCTTTAGATAAGGTTTGAATATTATTCTTTTCGGACCAATATATCATTCCTATTTCATTATTTAGTAATACACTTGAGCTATAAGCAGTTATATTAAACGGATAGTTACTTATGGAATATTTATAATCTTTATATTCCAATATTGATAATCCAACGCTTTTATCATTTTTATAAGTCAGATAAATATTATCAAAGTTGTTATCGGTATGTTTTATTTCCATATCCTCAATATCACCGGGTGCGTAAACAGAATTTCTTTCAACTTTATTTAACGCAAAATCAATTTTAATAATATCAATTAATTTTTTTCCATATGAATAGCAGAAAAATGTTTTAATTCTCGGAAGAATATTGTCAACAATTATTTGAGAATGATTTTCATTTATCGGATATGAATAAAAAACACTTGGAATTCCAGAAGCATTTCGAACTATCATATCTAAAGAGTGAGTGAAATTATCAATGTAACAAATATCAGAAATACCGTTATTGCCATCATCAAAAACAGATAAAGCTGAAGGTCGACCGCCGAGAGAAATATTTGCACTTTCTAAATATGGCGGAAGATTAGTAATTGTAAAAACATAACCATCTAAATTTACCGCCGCAATTCCATTTACAAACTTGCTGTAAAATGGTATGATGTTTTGTACACCATTTTTTTTTGTATAAATAACTTCGGGATAAAAATTATTTGCATCTTTGCCAAAGAAAATTGAAATGATTCCTACTTCATTGTTTGAATAGGCAATATCCATTTTGCCATCGCGATTAAAATCTCCGGTAATAATTTTATCTGGTTTAAAATGCGTATTTAATATAGTTGAAGTTGAATAAGATGAAGCAGAATCGCCATAAATTATCTTTATTGATCTACCTTCTGAAAAAATTAGATCATTATAATTATCTAGATTTAAGTCTGTTGAATACAAATTGTGAATCGGCTGATCAAACTTTATAGAACGAACTTTTCGGAATACTCCTGCACCATTGTTGTAAAAAAATATTAACGAATTATCTAAAATATTAAAAGCCGCAATGTCGGGATAATAATCATTACTTAGATCTGTAAGAATCGCACTTGAAAAGCTCGTATTAGAAATTATTTTTTTTTCTTTTAAGCCCGAGTTTGTTTGATATACTATTGATAATCCGTCAAATGCGCTGCCAGAAATTAGAAATTCATCTTTCCCTTTTTTATCTATATCAGCAGAGCTTATATTTTCCGGATAGGACTTAAATTTTATTGAATAATTTAGATATGGTCTGCCCGAAGAAGTAAAAGAATAAATTCCAGCCCGCATTCTTTGTCTGCTAACAAATGCGTATTTTTTAATAATTTTATTTTTATCAATAAGATTACGTATGTTGGTTATCTCGTAAGGAATTGAATATAAAAAAGGTTTACCAAATCCGCCATTCTTTTCTCCAACAAGTGCTTCAATTTTTTTTGAATCCGGATTAAACAATAAAAGATCGGTGTAAGAATCATTATTAAAGTTAAGCGCAAAAAGAGATTTGTAACCGGTATCAGTTTTAAAATTTTTGTATTGGCAAAAGCCATTTATCGGAATTTGCGAAAACATCTCTTTTGATATGATCAAAGCAATGAAAAATATGCTAGTTATTTTTGTTTCTATTTTTAAGCCTATTTTCTCTGCGCTGTAAGGCTTCTTCATATCTTCTTTTTTCATCCTCTGTTTCGGGCAAAGCTTCAATTGCTTTTACCGGTTTACCGTTATTATCAACACTTACAAAAGTTAAGTATGCAGTATTTGTGTGTATTCTTGTCTCTTCGCGAAATGATTCGGCAAAAACTTTAACGCCAATTTCCATCGATGTATTAAAAACTCTGTTTACAGATGCAGTCAAAGTAACTGCATCACCAAGATTAATTGAATGATGAAAGTCGATTCTATCCACCGAAGCAGTTACACAAATTCTATTGTTATGCTTAGCAGCGCATAATGCGGCACAGATATCAATCCAATGCATTAATTGTCCGCCCAATAACTTTCCAAGTTGGTTAGTATTATTTGGAAGTACCAGCTCAGTCATTGTAATTGTAGATTCGTTTACTTTTTTTAATTTAGAAGTCATTTGGAAGCTGATAATTTCCCTTCAAGTGAAGTTTTAATTTTTTCAATTTCTTTTACGTGAGAGTCGGTTGGGTACTTTTCAATAAATTTGGAAATCGCTGCAAGAGCTTCATCATTTTGTTTTCTATAAACTAATAATTTAATTTTACTATACATTGCCAAAGGTGCATATTGAGTGTCGTGGTAATTATCTAAGACTAAATCATAATAAATTATTGCAGCTTTGTAATCTTCAAGCTTTTCATAGATGTAAGCTTCTTTGTATTCTTTCTCAGCAAGTTTATCATTTAATTCAGAAATTTTCTTTTCTGCATCTGGCACTTTCGGATCAGTTGGGAAGAAATCAATAAACGCTTGAAATTCTTCAATAGCTTTTTTAGTATATTTTTGATCGAGTGCATAATAAGGTGAAAGTTCATAATAGCTTTGCGCCAGCATATATTGGGCGGCAGGCACTAATTTACTTGCAGGCATATTTTTTATTAATCTGCTAAACTCATAAGCTGCCATAATATATTCGCTTCGTTGAAAACGAGATTCACCTAAATAATATTGTGCAGTATCAACAACATCGTTTCCAGGATATTGCAAAATAATTGCTTGAAATTCCTTAACAGAATTTTCATAATCCTTGTGATTATACAATCTCATTGCATAATTTAGTCTTTGACTCGGTGAAAATGAAGAAGTATTAATTGAGGATGCACATCCCAAAAAAATTAAAGTTGAAGTTAAAAACAAAAAGAGATATTTCATTTCGTATATATTATTGA